>JAYUAJ010000113.1:0-27417 GCA_043741375.1 Hyphomicrobiaceae bacterium
TGCTTTTCGAAAGCGGCCAGTGCCTTCACCCGCTCCGGGCCATCGATATCGGCGAGATAGGCCAGCGCCGTCATTTGATCGGTCATATTGCTGGCGGCCGAGAAATGCGCGGTCAGCTTTGCAATGTCAGCTGGCCGTTCTTCGACAGTCATGAGACCTAGCGCAGCCAGCCGAATCGAGCGGTGGCCGGCACTGCCCGCGTCGGGTTGGTACGGACCTTTCAGCGCGTGCTTGGCGTAGAGTGTCTCCAGATCGTCGCGCAGCGCCATGCCTATGTCGCGCCGTACCGCCTGGCGCGCCGCATGGATGGCTGACGGATCGACATTGCTGCGTACCTCGCGCGCGATGTCGCTCTCGCTCGGCAGCGCCATCATCATGGCGCGATAGGCCGGCTCGAGTTTTTCATCCGCGATGGTATGGCCGACGGCGCGAGCCAGATCCTTCGGACCGCTGCTGCCTTTCGTCTTTGCCATCAGATCTACGATCAATCGCGTGGCATAAGTCTGGGCCGCCTGCCAGCGATTGTAGAGATCGCTGTCGTGCACCATCAGGAATTCGAGATCGTCCGCGCTCTGTGCGAACGACAGATTTACCGGAGCGGAAAAATCGCGCAGCAGCGAGGCGACGGGGCGTGACGTGACGCCCTTGAAGGTAAAGGTCTGTTTGGCTTTCGTCAGTTCCAGGATGCCGTCCTTGGGTTTTGAGCCATCGGACAGCAGGAGGTCGATCGCATCGCCGTTGCCGCCGAGCAGGCCCATGCGCACTGGCATATGGAACGGCTTCTTCCTCGGCTGTCCCGGCGTCGGTGCCAGCACCTGCTCGATGGTGAGCGCGGCCTGTTGTTTCTTGGCGTCGTAGTCCAGGGTGCAGACCAGTTCGGGCGTTCCCGACTGGCGGTACCACAGCATGAATTGCGTCAGGTCGACCTTGCAGGCGTCCTCGAACGAGGCGATGAATTTTTCGACCGTGGTCGCCTCGCCGTCGTGGCGCTCGAAGTACAGGTCCATGCCTTGGCGGAAGCCGTCCACGCCCAATAGGGTCTGCAGCATACGGCAGACTTCGGCGCCTTTCTCGTAGACGGTGGAGGTATAGAAATTGTTGATCTCGATGTAGCTTTCCGGGCGCACCGGGTGGGCCAGCGGCCCCGCGTCCTCCGGAAACTGGGCTGCCCGCAAGCCCCGCACGCTGCCGATGCGCTCCACCGTGCGCGAGCGCTCGTCGGCGGTGAATTCCTGGTCGCGGAATACCGTCAAACCCTCTTTCAGACAGAGCTGGAACCAGTCGCGGCAGGTGATGCGGTTGCCGGTCCAGTTGTGGAAGTATTCGTGCGCGATGACCGCTTCAATGGCCTCGTAGTTGCCATCCGTCGCGGTGTCCGGAGACGCCAGCACCAGCTTGTCGTTGAAGACATTGAGGCCCTTGTTCTCCATGGCCCCCATGTTGAAGTCCGACACGGCGACGATCATGAAAATGTCGAGGTCGTATTCGCGCCCGAAGCGCTTTTCGTCCCAGCGCATGGAGCGTTTCAGCGAATCCATGGCCCAGGCGCAACGATCCTCCTTGCCTGGTTCGACGTAGATGCGCAGGTCCACCTTGCGGCCGGACGCGGTCTTGAAGGTGTCATTGATGTGCCCGAGTCGTCCCCCCACCAACGCGAACAGATAGGCTGGTTTGCGGAAGGGATCGTTCCAGGTCGCAAAGTGCCGGCCCTTGGCGAGCTTGCCGCTGTCGATCAGATTGCCATTCGAGAGCAGCACCGGCGTATCAGCTGCGTCGGCTTCGATCCGTGTCGTGAATATCGACATGACGTCGGGCCGGTCGGGATAGAAGGTGATGCGCCGAAAGCCCTCAGCCTCGCACTGCGTGCAGTAGATGCCGCGCGACCGGTACAACCCCGTCAACGCTTTGTTGGCTTCCGGATTGCACGTAGCCGTTGTTTCGAGCGTGAACGAGCGGTCCGGCGCCGCGTGGATGGTGAGATGTTCCGCATCCAACGTATAATCGTCCGCACTAAGCTTGCGCCCGCCGATTTTGACCTCAACCAGGTCCAGCCCGTGACCATCGAGTACCACCGGCCCACCCGGCGTCTTGGCGTCAGGGTTCGGTTTCATTTTCAGCTTCGCCGTCACTCGTGTCACCACAGGGTCCAGACGCACATCGAGATCGACCTTGTCGATCAGATAGGGATAGGGCGTGTAGTCCTTCAGACGGATGGTGCGGTGGGCTTTTTTGGCCATTGGGAAGGGTCCGGTGTTGGGGAGCAGTCGCCGGCAAGATGGCCGGGTTCGCAAGCGGACACAACTGCGCCCGGACGCAATGTGTGCAATAGAGCCTTGCAAGTGGGGATAGACCATCTATATGCATATGCAAGCAATTCGCATTTCCGACGGAAGGACGTCACATGGCCGATTCCAAGCCAGGCACAGACACTTTGATCGCCCGCCCGATGGCCGCTGGCACGCGCATCGGACACGTTCATCTGAAAGTCGCCGATCTCGAAAGGGCGTTGGCGTTCTATTGTGGCGTGCTCGGCTTTGAGCTTCAGGCCCGTTACGGCGCCCAGGCCGCTTTCATTTCAGCCGGGGGCTATCATCACCACATTGGCCTCAACACCTGGGAGAGCAAGGGTGGCCTGCGGCCGGCGCCGGGCACGACAGGGCTTTATCACACGGCCATTCTCTATCCGACGCGCGCCGATTTGGCCGATGCCTTGCGACGCTTGGCGGAAGCCGGCATCAGCCTGACGGGCGCGAGCGACCACGGCGTCAGCGAGGCGCTTTATCTCGACGATCCCGACGGCAATGGCGTGGAACTCTATTGGGACCGGCCCAAGGAGCAATGGCCCAAGAACCCCGACGGATCGCTGGGCATGTTCACCAAGCGCCTCGATCTCGACGGGCTGATGGCGGAACTGCAGCCGGCCTGAATTGGTAGGGTGGGCTGAGCTTTCGCGAAGCCCACCCCAGCTCCGAATAGTTGGGCTTCGCAAAAAGCCCAGCCGAACCTACGGCGTCGTAGCGGCCGCCGCCGTGGCCGGCGCTGCGGCATCAGCTGCAGCGGCTTCCTGCACCACAGGCGCCATTTTCTCGATCGTTGCCGCCAGCGACAGCACTAGCGATTCCGGGAGGTTCTTGAACGCGGGGCATTCGCTGCCGCGCAGCCGTTTCATTAGAATGGCAGGGCCAGACTTGGCCGGCTGGTCAACCGCGCGCCGGATGGCGCCCGCCGCGACGGTGCCGTCGGAATGCGCCGATTCGCAGCTGAGGCGGGCAAGGTAGTTTGCCGTCTTGTCGTTGCGCGACGCCACGTCCGCCGTCAGGCTGGCTTGCTTGAGGCCCGCCCAACCGGTTGCCTCCTCGCCAGCATTCCACTCTGAGCCGCTGGTGGTGGTGCCAATGCGTTCGATGAGTTTGCCAATTTTTTCGGCCACCTTGGGCTGTTTCAGGGATTTGCGCAGGTCCTTGAGGGCTGTCAAATCCTTGGCCTCGAGCACCTTGATGGTGATCGCACCAAAGTCGGCAAGGTTGGATAGCGATGCATTCGGCGGGGTCGTGACCCACACGGACGCGTTGCCGAAATCGGCTGCCGAAACGTCTGCATCCGATAGATCGGCGCCCTGCAGCTTGGCGGCCGCCAGGCTGGCGCCCTGCAGTTTCGCGCCCTGGAAATTGGCGCCTTGCGCCTGTGCGAAGACCAACCTTGCGGCTTGCAGGTCGGCGCCGTAAAAATCGGCCGCCTGGATTTTCGCGCCCTTCAGATCGGCGCCACTGAGATTGGTACCGAGAAAGTTGGCTCCCGTGAGATCGACGCCGCCACCCATCTGGGCGCCGCGCATGTCGGCGCCGGAAAAGTTGGAGCCGATCATGTTGGCGTAGCGCAGGTCGGAGCGGACCAACTTGGCGTTTTCCAGAGTGGCGCCGTCAAGATAGGCTAGGCGCAGATCGGCGCCGGTTAAGTCGGCCCGAGTCAGATCGGTGGACGTGAGGATGGCACAATTGGTGCTGCGCAGCTTCGGCTCCGTCAGCACGGAATCGATATCGAGGCACGAGAGTTTTGTGCCCGTCAGATTGGCCCCGACCAGACGCGCGCCGGTCAAATCCGCGCCGGTGAAATCGACGTTTTGAAGGTTCGAGCGGTCAAGTTCGGCAAAACGCAGGTCGCGATTGCGCAGCGACACCGTCCCCAGACTACCGGTCTTGGGGTCGCGGTCGACAACGGTTTCATCCGTCACCGAAATGTTGCGGCGAAACAGGCTGGTACGTCCGATACCCTCGAAGAAATAGTCGGTGACGGCAAAGACGTGCCGCTGCTGAACATCTCCGTCGGCGGTTGTGGAGCCCTTCACGACACCGCCGGGGAACGTCTGCATGAACTTATCGAGACCTTCCTCTGGAACGGTGGCGATGAAGAAGGAGAAAAACAACACGCAAAGATAGAGAAGCGCAGTGAACATGAAATTCAGCGGTTGGTTGCGCACCATGCGGCCGAAAGCGCCAAAAAAGCTGGTCGAGCGGCTGCCCAGAAACACGCCCATGAGTGCCAGCAGGATGGTGTCGAACACCAGAGCCATACGATGCGTCCAGGTGGTCGTGACATCGTGGTAGGGCAGATACACGATCTGGATGAACAGGATGACGATCACCGGTACGCCGATGATCGACAGCCAGAACATGCCGTGCAGAAAGCCGCCGAACAGGGCCGAACGCTCGGGGCCGGCCAGCGCCTGAGTGAAGAAATAGGAGTTCAACTCGTGGCGGATCGGATGCGTGCGGCGGTAACTCGGCTCCATGGTGCGCACGGCGGCGTCAAATTCCATCACCTTGCGCGCCAGCATAACGTGCTGCACCAGCAGGCCGAAATGCATGAACAACAGCACGACGGGAGCAAACAGGAAGAAGCGCGTAAGATCGATCGAGACTTGCATAAAGGGTAGTTGCACGGCCGAATTCAGTAGCAGGTCCTTGTGGCTCACGCCCGCCGCCGCGATGCAGAAATAGGCGACCACGCCGAGAAAGATCAGCCAGCCGGTATGAGCGATTTCGCTGGTGTCGTTGACCGCCTCGATCAGGCTGAAGGGATTGACTTCAGCCAGGCTCGACTTGGCCGACGTGCGATCGAGGTCATACGTCCCCGGCAGGGCGGCAGGCGAAATCCCTGAAACGGTCAAGTCGGTCATCAGGCTGCGCCCTCGGCACTTGGATGTGTCAGATACGAAACGACGTTTTGCTCAATAGGCGAAGTTTGGCTCGCAATTGCGGTTACTAGGTGTCAGGCACCTTGGGTACCTGACACCTAGTCTTCGCCTTAGTCCAGATCCGCCGCCACGCGCAGCGTCTTAATCTGATCGGGATTGCGTACCGGTTCGCCGCGCTTGATCTTGTCGACGTTCTCCATGCCCGCGATCACCTTGCCCCAGGCGGTATACTGATTGTCGAGGAACCCGGCATCGTCGAAGCAGATGAAGAACTGGCTGTCGCCGCTGTCGGGGCTGGAGGATCGCGCCATCGAGCAGACGCCGCGCACATGCGGCTCCTTGTTGAACTCAGCCTTCAGCTTCTTGCCCGATCCGCCCGTGCCTGACCCCTCAGGGCAGCCGGTCTGGGCCATGAACCCGTCGATGACGCGGTGAAACACGATGCCATCATAAAATTTTTCGCGTGCCAGTTCCTTGATGCGGGCGACATGTTTGGGCGCGAGGTCGGGCCTGAGCTCGATCACCACCTTGCCGTGGGTCATGTCCATGACAAGCGTATTTTCGGGGTCTTTGTACTTGGTCATTGGGTACTCCTACTCTTGCGCGGGCTACTTGGCGTCGGCGGCCAGCTGCACCTTCAGGATTTTGCTCGGCTTCTCGGGTGGCTCGCCGACGGCCATCCCGTCCACCAGCTCCATGCCTTTCACAACTTCGGCCCACACCGTGTACTTGCCGCGCAAGGGTGCACAGCCGGTGTCATTGAAGCAGATGAAGAACTGGCTGTTGGCGCTGTTGGGGTCTTCGGTGCGCGCCATGCCGATGGTGCCGCGCTTGTAGGGGGTCGGGGTGAATTCCGCCGGCAGGTTCGGCTCATAGGAACCGCCGGTTCCGGTTCCAGTCGGGTCTCCGGTCTGGGCCATGAAATCGGGAATGACGCGGTGGAACACCTGGCCGTCGAAGAAGTGGCGCGACACCAGTTTCTTCATCTGGGCGACGTGTTTTGGCGCAAGATCGGGGCGCAGCTTGATAATGATCCGGCCGCCCTCGACATCCATGTAGAGCGTGTTCTGCGGGTCATCGGCGGCCAACGCCGGTGCCACGGCGGCCATCATCAGTCCGGCGCCAACGACGGCAGCGCGCGCCCAACTCTTCATCGACATTCAACGTTCCTTCCTTAGGGCCGCGATATGCGGCGTACTCAAACTCAGGCCTCGGCGAAGCGCTTGGCTAAACGCTTTGCGACATCCTTGGAGACGAACTGGGAGACATCCCCGCCCATGCCTGCGATCTGGCGCACCAGATTGGCGGCGATATGACGGACTGCGGGCGAAGCCGGCAGAAACACGGTCTCCACGCTCGGCGCCATGCTGCCGTTCATGCCAGCCAACTGCATTTCATAGTCGAGGTCGGTGCCATCGCGTAAGCCTCGGATCATCAGCGTGGCGCCGGTTTGGCGCGCCATCTCAATTGCGAGCCCGTCAAATGTGATGACGCGCAGCTTATGCACGCCGGATTTCAGCAGCGGTTTGCATTCGGTCTGTAGTAAGGCGATGCGTTCCTCGGCGCTGAAGAGCGGCGCCTTGCCCGGATGCACGCCGATGCCGATCACCAGTTCATCCACCAGCCGCAGGGCGCGCCCGATGATATCGGTGTGCCCCCGGGTCACGGGGTCGAAGCTGCCGGGGTAAAAGCCGATGCGGTTCATGGCATGGTCTTAGCGGAGCCTGTGTACGCCGACAATTGGTGACTTGGGGTCTATTGGCTCGGGTCGACCCTTGGCCGCTTCTTAGGCAGCAGGATCGACGGTGGGTCGTCGGCCGTGACCGGTGGGAAGGCGTTCCCGATATCGGTCGGCGCTGGCGCGCCGGTCTGCGGTGGTAGGCTGCTGGCTTGCGCCAGGGGCGACTTGATCTTGGCCGGATCGCGCGGCTGGATGCGCGGATCCTCGGGGCCAAGTTCGAAGATCTGCCGGAAAATGCCGGGTGCCACGGCCGAGACCGGATTGACGATCACTTCCGGCTTGGCAAGTGCGCCCTGGATTGCGAACGTAATGCCGAGCAGCCCCTCGCCATTGCGCCCGACCAGCAACTGACCAAGCACCGGCAGTGCTCCGAACATCGAATTGAGTCCGAACAACGGAATATAGGTGCCGCCAAGCGATACCGTCTGGCGCCCATAATCGATGCGGCCGCGCAACGTCGCGCCGACCACCGGGCCGTTGATGAACATGTCGCGGATGACCAGCTGTCCTTGCCCGACCGAGAATCCGACGCGCATGCGGTCAAACTCGAACTTCTGGCGCTCCTCAGTGGCCCCCGGTGCGCCGGAGGGTGTGCCGTTCAGCACCTCCTTGACGACCGGATCGCCAAACAGGTTGAACTGGCGCGCCCACAGCGTACCGGTCTTTTCCGCCGCTCCTTCGCCGTCCAGGTTCACCTGCAGCGACGTGTTGCCGCCCTCGAGGTTCTGGTAAAGGCCAATCAGCCGGAAAGCCTGGCCGGCATCGTCGGCTTCGGCCTGTAGCATGCGCGGCTTGCCCGGCTCGGTACGAAGCCGCACGCCGACGCTGCCGCCATGATCGAAACCGCCGCGCGCTTCCAGCGCCGCCAGCACCCCGTGCCGTCGCGACGCCTCAATGTGAACCCCGTGCAGCGACACTTGCGACTGGCCCAGCACCGTCTCGATGTCGGCTGTCAGATCGAGCCCGGTGGTCGCCTTTGGCGCCGGCAAGGGAGCGGACGTCAGTTGACCAAGCGAGAACAGGGACTTGAAGAAGTCTCGCCCATCGAAATAGGGACCGCGCGCAGTCACGGCCAAAACCTTGTCGGGCCGGACCGCGCCGGACACTTCCAGGCGCGTTACCAGGTTGACCGAGAATTCCGGAAAGGAGAAGGACATCAACTTATTGTCCGGGCCGATATCGATCGAGCCACGGATGGCGATCTTGTCGCCGGTCAAGCGGAACTCCTCCAGCCGGGTCCTGGAGTTTTCGGCCACGACCAGATCGAAGGCTGCGGTAGCGGCTTCACCGGAAGGTTTGTGCCAGGCCAGCGTATCAAGCACGATCTCGGCTTCCGAGAGGTCAGCTTCGACGTGGGCAAGTTTTTCACCATCCTGGACCGCGCCGGCTGCCAGGTCGATGGTGACCGGGATTTCGCCGCTGACCATATGGTTGACCAGGATGCCCAGCTGTTCGCGATCGGTGGCGTCCAGCCGTGCCGTCAGCCGGACGTCCGGCGCAGGACCGCTGCCCGCCCCCAAGGGACGGGCCCATGAGATCTTGGCCGGCACACTGTTCACCAGCACGTCGCCGTCGGCCTTCAGCGATGCTTCGGTCGCGGCGATTTCAATCGTGCCGCTGTTCAGCGTCAGGCCATTGACGGTGCGTTTCAGCTTTGCGTCGGTCAAGGTGGCGTTCGCCTGCAACTTCAGATCGCCTGGTTGCAGCGCCCGCGTCACCGGCAACGACACATCGAGCGTGCCCTTGAACTCACCGCTCAGGTCGGCAAATTTCAGGCCCGAGGCTTTGACGAAACCGAAGGGCTTGAGGTCGAGATACTCAAGACCCATTTCGATCGGACCGCTGGTTTCCAGGGTGATCTTGCCGCGCGGACTGGGGTCCAGAAAATCGGCGACCTCATAGCGGGCGTTGGTAAGCGTGAGCACGCGCCCGCTCGGCATCTGTGAGGCGGCTTCTGGCAACTGCGCCGTCAACTTGCGTCCCGAAAACTGCATTTTGCCGTGTTGAGCGAGCACGTTTGGCAATCCTTCGGCGTAGCCAAACGAGATGTCGCTCATCTCGAAATCCGCGCTGGCGGCTTCGTCCGGCATCCTGCCGGTTGATTTCAGGCGCTCAAGGCCGGCGGCATCGAGCGCCAGCCGCATGCGGCCGCTCGTGATGGTGCCCGACCGCACGTTGGTGAGAACCCAGTTGTGCGCGTAAGCCTGAAAACAGGCTGGCCAGAGCCGCAGCACGATGCCCATCGGAGCATCGGCAACGCGCGTCTCCACGGTGACGCCGTCGCTAGATATCTTGCCAGCCATGGCGATGCGCGTACCACCCGCATCCATCGCCATGCGCTCAAGGATGGCTTCCCCGGTTTCCGGGGTGAAGGTGCCACGGGCGCTCCAGTTGTCGATGGCGGTGGCGGCAAGGCCGTGGGAGGTATCGGCGATGGTGGCGGCGTCAAACGCCAGTGAGTACTGCCAGCGATCTCGTCCGTTCTGATCCTTGGTGACTTGTGCCAGTCCCGAAACGGTGGCGCCGCTGCCATTGCTGCGCAGGTTCGACGGCAAGAGATCGATGCGACCGGTGCCGCGCACGTAGCGGATGTGCGCTCCACCGTGATCCAGTCGGAAGCTGTTGGCGCACGCCCCGCCGACATCGAGCAGGCCGGCGCCGAGCCCGACGTTCATGTCCAGCCGTTCAAGTTCGCCGCCCGCGCCAAAATCCAGACTGGCCTCGCCGCCGACCGGCAACAGCGCTGCCTCAAGGGGGTTCATCGCCGGACTGAGATTGGCGAAATCGGCCGGCACCATGCGATCAACCGCGACCGTCAGTTTCAGGTTGCTGGCGCCCTCGGGCTGCTCGGCGGAGAGGGTGGCATGCGATTTCCCGCTGGGGCCGACGACCTGGCCCGATCCCACCAGGATGCCACGTCCGTCGCGCTGATCGAGACTGAGGTCAAATTCCGGTATGCGCCAGGGTGTGCTTTTGCCCAGCCCCTCGATGTTGAGACGCCCGGAGCGGATGTGCAGCGTTGCCGTGCTGGCGCTACCGGCCGACTTCGCGCCCGCAAGGATTGCGCGGATAGCACCTACGATATCGCGATCGGAGTTGCTTTGCGGTGTTGCGGCAGTTGGCGGCGAAGGGAAGGCTTCCGGTGCTTGGGATGGCTCGGAAGACGACCCTGGCGGAGCGACCGATCGAGTTCCCGGGGCGGCCGCTTTGGTTGCCAAGGCCAGGCCGCGCCCGGTATCATAGCGCAAAAGAAACTGGGGCTCTTCCAACGTCAGCGCTTTGGCGTCGAACGAGCCTGTCAACAGGCTCGTCCAACCCAAGTTGACTATCGCGGTCGCGATGCTGGCGGCCGGCTTGCCGTCAGCGCCGGTGAGGTCAACCGACGTGAGGCGCAGCGCCAAACCACCGGCGTCGGAATCGTACTGCACTGTTGCGGCGCCGACGTCTGCATGCAGCGGAGCGATTTGCCGGTCGATCGCAGACTGAAACGTGCCCTTAAGGAAGTCCACCTCGACCGGTCCGAGCCGCAAGGCGACCGCAAGCCCGACACTGCACACCACCAGCAGGCCAACCGGCAGGCCGATGGCGAGCACCAGCCAGAGCGGCCAATGGACACGATTGGGCGGCCGTCCCGGGCGATTGCCCGCGCCTGGACGGCCGGTTCGCCCGCTCGCTGGGTCCGGCGGATCCGAGCGGCGTGGTGGCGCAGTAATCGCAAGTGGTCTCTTCACGACCCCAGCCAGTCCTTCGTTTCGCCACCCGCTATCGGCGGCCCCCCTTCGGTACCGACCAACCAACACGGCAAGTTGGGCTCAATGGTGGCCCACCCCTGCGGCATGCTGGGCAAGTCCACTGGCGTTTGCGGAAAAGCTGCGCCAAAAACAGGGCGCCAGCGTGGCAATCGTCATCAAGAGGTCCATATCGTGATCGAGGCAGGTAAACCATTTCCGCCGTTCGAACTTCCCGCCGATAACGGCAAGACCATCGGGTCCAAGGATCTCGTGGGCAAGCCCTATGTGATCTATTTCTATCCCAAGGACGGCACCAGCGGTTGCACTCTTGAGGGGCAAGCGTTCTCAGCCCTTCTGCCCAAGTTCACAGCGTTAGGCGTCCGTGTCATTGGAGTATCGCCCGACAGCGTCAAAAGCCATTGCAAGTTCCGCGACAAGCACGATTTGAAGGTCGCTTTGGCCGCCGACGAGGACCGCGCGCTTATCGAGTCGCTCGGTATCTGGGTCGATAAGCAGATGTATGGCAAGGTCTACAAAGGCGTCGAGCGCACAACCTATCTGGTCGATGGCAAAGGCAAGGTGGAGCAGATCTGGGGCAAGGTGAAGGTGCCCGAACACGCGGCCGAAGTGCTCGCGGCGGCTAAAATGTTGGCGGCAAAATAGCCACGTCTCCGTGAGGTTGCTTGACCCCGGCCGGTTCCCCGCGCAATGTGGCGCGGGGGCAGGTTTTCCGCCAGCCAAGGCGCTTGAGTGGTCGAAGGGCAGCCCTCGGACCACCACAATTGGCACTACGATTGTCTAGCTCTTGTTGCAGATTGGCCGTCTTGCTAGTTGAAAGACGTGAGAGACTGGCCAGCCGCGCTGCGGGGTTGGCTATCATCTCTCCACGGGGCACCTATCGCGAAGTTGGGGAGTACACATGTTCACCAAGAAGCCGGAGCGGCCTGACCGCTCCTTTGGCGCGACGGATGTGAGCCGGCCGGCTCCCACTCCATCACCGTCGATTGGCAGTTATTCGACGACATGGTCTGGTAATGGAGTAAGCGGGGATAAAATGGGCCCATCGGTTATTGGTTCGGATCTCATTATCATGGGCAACCTGGAGTCCAAGGGCGAGGTCACCGTCGAGGGGCAGATCCAAGGCGACATCCACTGCGCCATGCTGCTGGTCGGCGAAATGGCCGTTGTGACCGGCGGCATCGTGGCCGAGGAGGTTGTGGTGCGCGGCAAGGTGATGGGCTCGATCCGCGGCAACAAGGTCACGCTGCAATCCAGCGCTCACGTCGAGGGCGACGTGTTCCATCGTGCGCTCGCCATCGAGCAGGGCGCGTTCTTCGAAGGCAAGTCGCGCCGTGCCGACGATCCGATGGGCATGAACCAGCAGGCTGCGACCAATGGGGCGCTCAGCCTGCCGGCGTCAGGTATGACCAACTGAACTTTTGGGCCGCGATCCCAGGAACAATCCCCAGATCGCGGCCATCAGCACGAAGAAATGGCGCCAGTGGTCAGTATCGACCACGAAGCCCTCCATGACGGTGCCGGCATAGGCCGATAGCATCACCAGCATCAGTCCTTGGGCTGGGCCGGGTATGAACGCGCCTGCGATTCCGAGCAGCAGCGTCAGCACCACCAGAAGTACGTAAGCGCCGCCGCCCAGCCAGCCATGGCCGATCAGCATGTTCAGGTACACCTGATGCACGTCCTCGTGGTGGTAATGGATGCCGAACTGCAGCGCTCCAATGCCAAACGGATGCGTCACGATCAGCGCCTTGGCCTTGGCGTGGCCGGCGAACCGGCCGTAAGGCTCTGAATCGTAGGTCTGCGTCAGCTGTGCGCGCTCGTTCAGCAATTCGCTGACTTTGGGCGACTGGATGGCGAAGCCGAGAACGATTGCGCTGAGCACCGCTGCGACGCTCAGCAAGGTGACGATGCGCGCCCGGTAGCGATCGGTGGTCGAGGTGATGAAGCTCAGGTAGCAGAAGATCACTGCAGACAGAACCGCATTGATCCAGGCGCCGCGCGAAAAGCTGAGCAATGAGCCGAGCAGCAGAAAACCGGTGATGCAAAGCGCGACAAACGCCGTGCGCGGCGGCCGCGTGAAGGCGAGATACAACGCATAGACCAGCGCCGGCACGACGAAGGCGCCGTAAACATTGGGGTCCTTGAAGGTGCCGCGCGCGCGCCCATACAACGTGAGCGTCTCGGTCAGCGGCGGAAGAAGATCGAAATAGCCGACCAGCGCCCCGAGCGTCGCCACCACAGCCGCCAGCGCATAGCCGTTCATGATCAGCTTGGTGTGGCGTTCCGGATTGGCTTGGATGAACCCCGCCAGGATCACCGACGATACCGACAGGTAGAAGGTAATCGCCACCTGCTTGCTGGCGACGCCAAGATCGAAGGCGTCCATGGCGCCAAGGCAGCCGCCCGCCACCACCAGCAGCCACAACATCAGATAGATCAGCAGCGTGCGGTTCATCTCGGCAAGGCCGGCGAGGGGCAGGAGGCCGATCAGCAGGATCAGGATGAGGTCGACCGGCGCCGGTTCCGCGAACACGATGCCGCTGAGGGCAAAGCCGAGCCAGACCACCGAGAGCGCGAAGCGCTGGATGAAGGGTTCGTGCGTTGCCCTCGCGCCACGCCTGTCGAGGGGCGGCCAAGATGGGGTGTGAACGACCAGGGACAAGGGGATAGATCCGCAAGTTTAGAGCAGTAATCCGATCAATCGACCCACTATTGTCATCCCGGATGCACTGCAGCATTCTTCGTGGTGCAGTGCTGATCCGGGATCTCTATCGGCGCCTGACGTGGCGCAACAGGGACAGTCCGACGGAGATCCCGGGTCTGCAGCGCACTGTCAAAACGCTGCGCCGCGCCCGGGATGACAATTCTGGTTCTAAGAAAAGCTTCTGGCCTTTAGAAACACTACCAAACCAACCTTAGTAGGCGTTCTCTCCGCTTAGCAACGCGAACGGCGTCTTGGCGAGGATGTACAAGTCCAGCACAACCGACCAATTATCGATGTAATAGAGATCGCATTCGACGCGCTTCACGATTTTTTCTTCCGTATCCGTCTCGCCGCGCCAACCGTTGATCTGGGCCCAGCCGGTCAGTCCCGGCTTCACCTTGTGGCGGGCAAAGTATCCGTCCACGGCGTCGGGATAGAGCTTGTCGGCGGCCTTGGCCTGCATGGCGTGCGGGCGCGGGCCGACCAAGGACAACTCGCCGCGCAGCACATTGAACAGCTGCGGCAACTCGTCAATGCTGGCCTTGCGGATGAAGCGGCCGACCTTGGTCACGCGCGGATCGCCCTTGCTGACCAGCTTGACGGCGTTGCTGTCAGATCTGTCCGTATACATCGAGCGGAACTTGTAAACTTCGATCAGCTCGTTGTTGAAGCCGTAGCGCTTCTGCTTGAAGAACACCGGACCACGGCTGTCGAGCTTGATGGCGAGCGCGGCCAGCAGCATCACCGGCGTCAGTGCGATCAGCGCTAACGTTCCGATCACCCTGTCGAACAGCCATTTCTGGATGGTCGACCAATTCGCGATCGGCCGGTCGGCGACATCCAGGAACGGCACCGCGCCGATGTAGGAATAGGCGCGCGGGCGCAGACGCAGCTTGGCTGCGAGGCTGGAGAGTTTGATGTCGAGTGGCAGGATCATCAGCTCACGCAGTATGTTGTAGAGCCGCTCCTCGGCGCGCTGCGGCAGCGCCACCAACACGAGATCGACCCGAGTCCCGCGGGAAAATTCGGCCACATCGGCAATCGAGCCCAACTTCGGATAACCGGCGATCTTGGTGCCAACGCGCACATTGGAGCGGTCGTCGAACACGCCGCAGATGCGCAAATCCGTACCTTCCGCCTCGAGGCGCCGCAGCAAAGCCTCGCCCTCAATGCCCCCGCCCACCACGACGGCGCGGCGGACCAGGCGGCCATCTTGGGTCCAGCTGCCCAGCAAACGGGCTAGGCCAGCGCGGAACGAGACGATGCCGATGGCGCCGGCGACGAACCAGGCCAACAGCCAGACGCGCGAAAAGTCCGGGCCGACCTTGAGGAAGAAGACAGCCGCCACAACCAGGGCGAAGATCGACATCCAGCCGAGCGCCAAGCGCGACAGCTGGCTGATCGGAGCGCGCAGGCCAGGAATGGTGTAGAGGCCGATGGCCTGGAAGATCGCGGCGGCTCCGATACCCACGGCACCAGCGATGGTAAAATAGGGAATGCCGGTCGCCAGGCTGGGTGTTTCGACGTAGACGCCGAACAGACCTGCGCCCAGCAGCGCGATCAGCAGCACATCGGCGAGCCGGGTCAGGCCCAGCACCACCACCGGCGAGATCGAAGCTGCGCGATAGTTGCGGCGGAGGTCGGCGAGCGGTGCGTGGAGGGTTGCATTGGAGTGCGTATTCAAAGAGCCGTCGAACATGAAAGGTAAACGCCTGCCAATAGATTGCGCATAAGTTGGCAGATGTTCAGCAGGAACCGTGCCAGTCAGGGCACCACGTTAACCGCTCGTCAAGAAATTGCCGCGGCTGGCAGGGCCAGCGTCGAGGCGGCGGCCTGTCGGTAGAAGTCCTGGATTTCAGCCGCCATACGCGCGACGGTGAAGCGGCCCGCGACCTTGGCGCGCAAGGCTTCGGCCTGCGCCTTGAGGGGCGCCGGGTCGATTAGGAAGGCCTGCAACTGGCGCGCCAGCGAGTTGCTGTCGCCGGGGGCCAGGAATGGCACGGGAACTCCGGCCGTGATCTCAGGAATGCCACCCACGCCCGTGATGAGCAACGGAACGCCGGCGGCGGCGGCCTCCAAGGCAATGTAGGGAAACGATTCGGCGCGCGACGGCACGACGATGCAGCGTCCGAGCGGAAACGCCTGGAGCGCCGGCATGGGCCCAGGGAATGTTACGCGATCACTCAGCCCAAGCTCGGCCGATTTTGCCTTGAACGCCTCGGTATCGGGTCCTGCGCCCACGATCATTGCGGTTGGGGCGTGCGGCGTCTCGACCCTGGCCAGCGCCTCCAGGAGGACATCGACGCCCTTCAGGTGGCGCAATTCGCCGACGAACAGCACGTCGCGGGCCTCCGGGCTTGGCACGACTTCGGCAAAATCGGCTGGCAATAGGCCGTTGGGGATGACCCGCTCGGGGCAGGGCGGGACGCCGACCTTCACCCTGTAAGCGCGCTGGGAAAACGCGCTCTCGAAGACGATGCCGTCCGATTGCGTGGCGAGGTGCTGCTCCAACCCGAGAAACAATTTGCCCTGGAGTGTGCCCGGCTCGAAATGCAGGCTGCCGCCGTGCGGGGTGTAGAATGCCTTCACCGGCAGTCCCGTGCGCTTCAGGCGGCTGGCAGCCAGGCGCGCGTAGGCGCCGCCCTTGGCGCCGTGGCCATGCAACACGTCGATCTTCAAGGTCTGCGCGAGTTTTTGCGTCGCCATCAGCGCCGTGTAGTCTCCGATCCCGAGCTGGCGCGGCATGCGCACGCGCGTGATGCCAAGGGTGAGGAACGGTGCAAGCTCCGCAAACGTCTGATCCGCCGCCGGACCACCGGTGCTAGCGTCGGCCATGATGCCGACCTGATGGCCATCAGCCACCTGCTGACGGGCGAGATCGACCACGTGCCGGAACAGTCCGCCGACCGGGGCACGCAGGCAGTGAAGGATGCGCATCGCTAAAACCACCGCTCCTCGATGGTGATGGTGTCGCCCGGGCGGATGGGTTCGCTCATCGGCGCGCGGATTTCGGTCGGGACGCCGTCGACCCGGCGCGTCAGGCGCGCTTCCCGCTGGCTGGCACGCGGGGCGAAACCGCCGGCGACCGCGACCGCCGCCTCCAAGGTCAAGCCGGGTTCGAACGGGTACTGCCCAGCCGAGCGAACCTCCCCCAAAATGTAGTACGGTCGCGCAATCGCCAGCTCCACCGAAACCTGCGGGTCTTTCACCACCGTACTGCCAAGGCGTGCGGCGATGTTCTGGCTGAGACCCACCGTAGTGAGCCCGCGAGCACGCACCGATCCGATCAGCGGCACCGCGATCGCGCCGGCGGCATCGACCGGATAGATGTGGGAGAGATTGGGCTGGCCGTAGACGAACACCCGCACACGGTCGCCGCTGTCTAGGGTGTAAGGCGCGGCTGCGGTGGGTACGGCGGCAATGTCGCTGTCGTCCCGGATGAGCCCGGTGACCAGCGGTTCCAGGAACGCGACCGCGCCACCGTGGCCGGGCTCCTTCAGCTTGCGGATGGCTTCCAGCGCGGCCATCGGCATGGGCGGCATATTGGCGATCGGATCGGACGGAAGCGGTCGACCATCGCCGGGCGGATGCAAGTGGTTGTCGTCGCCCTTTGCGTCGCCGGCGGCTTGCGGCGTCAACGGCGCATTGGCGGCGAAATTCTGGTGGTTTTTTGCGCAGCCCGTGAGCGTCAGCATCATGGCCGCAATCGACACGAAACAACGCACAGACATGGCACTGAACCCCGAAAGCAACGGAACAACTTGGGCTGAGTTCTAGTCCGGGCGGGTAAATAGTCCGTTAAGTGGTGCCGCGCTTTGGCACACTTAAGCGATTGGTAACGCAAGTGCTGATTAATCGATGCTGGCGGCCCCTCTCTTGAGGCGGCCCTTGTTTGATTTTTCAGGTGTGCCGGCATGTCCGCAGATCAAGACGATATTGATATCCGAAGTCTGCTCGGAGCCCTTGGCGCCAGTCTGCGGCGTATCCTGACCTTTACGGCGGTCGTCGGTGTCGCGACTTACGGCGTGCTCAGCCTGATTCCGCCAACTTACAAATCGACTTCTCAGATCATATTGGAACCAGCTGACCGCGGCCTATTGCGCTCGCAAGCAGCGGACGCAGCCAACGTCGACCAGAAGGTCGATGAGAACGAGGTGGCAAGCCAAGTCGAGGTGATTCGATCCCGCGACCTGTTGGAGCAAGTCACGACCGGCGAGAATCTCGATCGGCATCCGGAGTTCAATCCGGCCGTCAAGCCGCGCGGTCTGTTGGCGCGCGTCTGGTCGATCGTCAGCGGCGAACCGCAGGGCGTGGAACCGCGTGAACGCACGCTGATCATGTTGGAGCAGAACGTCAAGGTTACGGAAGTTCCCAAGACGCGGCTGATCAACATCGATGTGACGGCCCACGATGCAGCGCTCGCCGCAACGATAGCCAATGCCGTGGCGCAGGCCTACCTGGAGCGCAACCGCGCCAGCCAGACCAAGATCGCAACCGACGCCACCACCTACATCGACAGCAATATCAACGAGGTCAAGGCGCAGGCCGAAGCGGCCGAGACGGCGCTGGAGCGGTTCCGTGCCGAATCCGGGCTGCTCTCAGGCGGCAACAATGTCACCCTAAACTCGCAACAGCTGTCCGAACTGAACACTCAGCTGAGCCAAGCCACAGCTGCTCGCACCGAGGCCGAGGCGCGTGCTCGCATCGTGCAGGAGATGGTCGATGGCGGCCGTGTCGATGGCTCGGCCGATATCGCCCGCTCGCCGAACATGCAGCAGCTGTTCCAGCAGAAACTGCGCGCCGAACGCGATATGTCGGAACTGTCGGCGACGCTGCTGCCGGCTCATCCGCGCATGCGCCAGCTGGCGGCGGAACTTAAGATCACACGCATGCGGCTTTCCGAACAGGCCAAGCGCGTCGCGGTCGGCATGCATGGCGATGTCGAAGTTGCGCTGGCGCGTGAGAATGCGTTGCAGGCCAGCATTGCCCGGCTGACCGAAGCCAAACTCCAATCGAGCGACGCGCAGGCAAAACTCGGCAGCCTGGAGCGCGAAGCGCAGTCCAAGCGCTCCAGCTATGACCGACTGTTGCAGCGCCTCAATGAAGTCAGCAACCAGCGCGACAGCTCGGCAGTGTCAGCGCTGGCCAGCCTCAATGAAAGCGCGGTGCCCTCGCGCGTGGTCGATAGTCCGCGCAAGTCGCAGCTGACGCTTCTGGCAGCCGGCGCGGCCTTGCTGCTGGGCATTTTCTATGTGCTCAGCCGCGAGCTGATGCGTGGTGCACCCGGCGGTGCGGGACGCCGACGCACCGCTGGCTCAACGGCTGACCGGCGCGCTGCACCTGCGATGCCGCCAGCCGCGCTGTCGCCCATCGCTGCCTCGGCCCGCATGACGGACGCCGCGGCTTTGGCCGCACACATCGCAAGATTGCCTGCGGGCGCCGGCGCCGGCCGGATTTTGGTGACCGACGAGACGCACGGTCAGGAGACATTCGAGAGCGCGACCGCAGTGGCACAGCGCCTCTCAGCGACATCGGCGCCGGTGGTGGTGATCGATCTTGGTCCCAGCACCGATGTCGGAGGGGCCGGCTTCCAGGACTTGGTTCTGGGACGAGCGCGATTTGAAGACGTGGTGCGCCCATCCCACAGCGGCAACTGGCACTGCATCTCTGCCGGCAAGGGCTTGGACGGCGAGCTGTTCCGCTCCGCCGATACCTTAGAGCCCGTGTTTTCGGCGCTCGACGCCGTCTACCCCTACGTCATTGTCAACGCGCCACGCACCATTGCCAAGGAACTGCTTGAAGCTCTCGACGGAAACTTTAGTGTCGGAGTGGTGTGCGCCGATCCTAGCCGTCCGGCCTCCGCGCCGATCGAGGAAGGCTTTCTCGGGTATGACGTCAGCGGGCTGTCTGTCGTCTGGTTGGAGTCGGCTGGGCGCCCTCGCAGCAAAACAAAGCCTCAGTCGATGCTGGCCCGGTTGAACCCCGCCGCCTGAGCCATCCGCCAGCTGCAGGACTGATATGCTGGCGCTCTCCGCCCGGCGGCTTGACTTCGCACCGCAGCAAAGCTAGATAGCGAACGTTCATTCGCGAATGATCGTTCGCTCGCAACGACGATTTTCAACCAACCATTGATGCTACGAGGCGGTATTGCAGCGCCCGCTGATCTATTAATAAGGGTTTACGTGTATCATGGCCGAGTTCGCAGACCATTCCAGGGCGGCAGCCTCCTCGCACGGTGGTGATACGCGACATCGTATCCTGGAAGCCGCCACGAGTTGTTTTGCGGCCAGCGGTTTTCACTCCACGTCCATGCAGCAGATCTGCGCCGCCGCCCAGATGAGCCCCGGCGGGGTCTACCGCTATTTTGCGTCCAAAGACGACATCATCGCCGCCATTGCCCAGCATGTGCATGAACGAAACAACCAGTATCTCGGCCGATTGGCGGCGGAGGGTGTGACGCTCGATGCGTTCTGCGATGCCGGTTTTGCTTGCCTGAAAGACCTGATGAACGGGCCTGAATGCGCACTGTTCTGCGAAGTGTTCGCCGAAGCGCATCGCAACCCGTTGACGCGGAAGGCCTTCGAAACCACCTACAGTGAAGCTCGGCTGACCTTGCGCAGCGTTTTGGCCAAGTTGCAGGCCAAGGGTGAAGTTGAAGCCAGCCTGGATCTCGATGCCGCATCAAGCATGGTGATGGCCATTGGCGATGGGCTGATGATGCGCATGCGGCTTGATCCAGACACCAACCTCGAAACGTTATGGCCAGCCCTCAGCGTTCTCATTCATCGCATGCTTGCCCCATCCAACAAGAGCGCTCCCCCCGCGCCAAACTCCAAGGTGACGACATGACAATCCTCAATCATCGTGGCCGGCTGAGCGAGCTGGGCCTGGCGGCTGCCGGCGCGCTGATCGTAATGCTGCCGCTCGCAGCTCGCGCTGAAGAAGCGGCAAAACCAGCCCCCGCCGCAGTGCTGCAGGGCCCGGCCGTGAGCATCTTTTCGGCCAGCCGGGCCGATGTCAGCGAAGTGGTGCAAGTCACCGGCACGCTGGCGCCGCGCGAGGATGTGCTGGTCGCGCCCGAGGTCGAGGGCCTGGGTGTCGCCGAGATCCTGGTTGATGTCGGCGACAAGGTTGAGAAGGGCCAGGTTCTGGCGCGCCTGAACCGCGATGCGCTCGACGCCCAGGTGGCGCAGTTTGACGCTCAGCTGGCCCAGGGCGACGCGTCCAAGGCGCAGGCCGAAGCGCAACTGGCGCAGGCCAAGGCAAACCGCCTGCAGGCCGCGAAATCCCTTGATCGCACCGAAGCGCTGAAGGCCAAGGGCTTCGCCACCACCGCCAGCCTGGACCAATCGCAGGCCTCATCCGCCGTCAATGATGCTCTGGTCGAGGCTGCCGACAAGGCCATCGACGTCACCATCGCCACCCGCAAGGCGACCGTCGCCCAGAAGGACCAGGTGATGTGGAAGATCGGTCGCACCGACGTTCGCGCGCCCAGTGCCGGCATCGTCAGTCAGCGCAACATCCGCCTCGGCCAGATCGGTTCGAGCGCATCCGGCGCCATGTTCCGCATCATCGAGAATGGCGACATTGAGCTGGAAGCCGAACTTCCCGATGTATCGATGCCGCGCATCTCCAAAGACATGCCGGTCGCGGTGCTGCCAGCCGGCATGACCGAACCTGTGCAAGGCATCGTGCGCCTGATCGAGCCTGAAATCGACAAGGCGACGCGCTTGGGCAAAATCCGCATCGCGCTGAAACACGACGACCGCCTGCGTATCGGCGCCTCGGCGTCCGGGTCGATCGAGATTGGCCGCAAGACCGGCATCACATTGCCACTCGCAGCCGTCAGCTACGACAAGGATGGCGCCTATGTGCAGATGGTGAAGGACAATCTGGTGCATACGCAGCGCATCACCGTCGGCCTGCGCGGCGGCAAACTGATCGAAATCGCAAATGGTGTTGCAGTTGGCGATCAGGTGATTGCACGGGCCGGAACGTTTGTACGGGATGGCGACCGGGTGCGTCCCGTGCCCGCCTCGCTGCAGGAGGCCTCGCAATGAACATGAACTTTTCCGCCTGGTCGATCCGCCAGCCGATCGCCGCCATCGTTCTGTTCGTGGTGCTGCTGGCGCTGGGCATCGTGTCGTTCCGCGTGATGCCGGTGACCCGCTTCCCGAACATCGACGTGCCGGTGGTGGCCGTTTCCATCACAGAGTCGGGCGCTGCTCCTTCCGAGCTGCGCAATCAGGTGACCAAGAAGGTCGAGGACGCGGTCGCCAGCATCACCGGCGTCAAGCATATCCGCTCCACCATCACGGATGGCGCATCACAGACCCTCATCGAGTTCTACTTCGAGGTCAACAGCGACCGCGCCGTCAACGACGTCAAGGACGCCGTCGCACGTATTCGTGGCAACCTGCCCAAGACCATTGACGAGCCGGTGACGAGCCGGGTCGATGTCGAGGGGCAGGCCATCATGACCTATACCTCTGAAGCTCCGGCCATGACGGTCGATCAGCTGTCCTGGCACGTCGATGATGTGCTGATCCGCGAAGTCCAGAGCCTCAAGGGCGTCGGCCGCGTCGAACGCTACGGCGGCGCCAGCCGCGAAATCCGCATCGAGTTGGACCCCGCGCGTCTTGCCGCGCTGGGCGTGACCGCGGTTGACGTCAATCAGCAGTTGCTCATCACCAACGCCGACCTCGCAGGCGGCCGTGGCGAAGTCGGTGGCCAGGAGCAATCCATCCGCACCCTCGGCGGCGCCAAGTCGGTGGCGGCGCTGGCGGCCACCAAGATCACTCTGCCTGGTGGGCGTAGCGTGCGCCTGGAAGAACTCGGCCGCGTCGTCGACGGCGCCGAGGAGACGCGCTTCTTTGCCCGCCGCAACGGCCAGCCCGCAGTCGCCTTCGCCATCTTCCGCGCCAAGGGAGCGAGCGACGTCTCGGTCTCGCGCGTGGTCGAGGCTAAGATTGCCGAGCTGGAGAAGCGCTTTCCTGATGTGAAGCTGACCCGGATTGATGATTCCGTTGGTTACACGTTTGGCAACTACGAAGCGGCGATGCAGACGCTGATTGAAGGCGCGCTTCTCGCCGTTCTCGTCGTCTTCCTGTTCCTGCGCGACTGGCGCGCGACGCTGATCGCGGCGATCACCTTGCCGTTATCGATCATACCGGCCTACTGGGCCATGTCCGCGTTGGGCTTTTCGCTCAATCTCGTCAGCCTGCTCGCCCTGACGCTGGCCACCGGCATTCTCGTAGACGACGCCATCGTCGAAATCGAAAACGTCGTGCGGCACATGCGCATGGGCAAGTCGGCCTATCGGGCCTCCATCGACGGCGCCGACGAGATCGGTCTGGCCGTGATCGCGATCTCGTTCACGATCATCGCGATCTTTGCCCCCGTCAGCTTCATGGGCGGCATTGCGGGCCAGTACTTCAAGCAGTTCGGCCTGACGGTGGCGGTGGCGGTGTTCATTTCGCTTCTGGTCGCCCGCCTGATCACGCCGGTGCTGACGGCCTACTTCATGCGCGGTGCCACCGGTGAGGAACATACTGGCGACGGCCGTATGGCGCGTGCCTACGGTAGTTTCCTGCGCTTCACGCTGCGGCACAAGTTGCTGAGCATGATCGTGGGCGTTGGCCTGTTCTACCTCTCCATCACCAGCGCCGGATTGCTGCCGCAGGGCTTCATCCCCGAGGGCGATGAGTCGCGCTCGACCTTGGCGGTCGAACTGCCGCCCGGCTCACGCATCGGCGACACACAGGTCACAACCGATAAGATGGTCACCCGCATCCGCGAACTGCCCGAAGTAAAATCCGTGTTCACCCTTGGCGGTGCCACGGTGAAGGGCGCCGGAGAAGTGCGCAATGCGATCATGCTCATCCGTTACGTGCCCAAGACGGATCGGCGGCTGACACAGAAGCAGCTTGAGCTGAAGATTGGTACGATGCTCGAGGATACGCCCGACGTTCGCTACTATTACTCGAACGAGCGTGGCGACCGGCAAATGCAGATGACCATCGAGGCGCCCGACAATGCATCGCTGAACACCGGCGTCGGCATCATGGCCAGCGCCATGCGCAAGCTGCCCGAACTGGTAAACGTCAATCCCAGCGCCGGCCTCGACCGTCCGGAAATTCGCGTACGTCCCCGTTTCGATGAGGCGGCGCGACTGGGCGTGGCGCCTGAGCAGATCGCTCAGATGGTGCGTGTGGCGACTATTGGCGATGCCGGAGCCAACCTGGCGAAGTTCACCTCCGGCGACCGGCTGGTGCCGATCCGTGTGAAGCTGATCGAGGAAGCGCGCGGCGATCTCGGGACGTTGCAATCGTTGCACGTTAGGACCGGCAGCGGCAGCTCGGTTCCCCTCTCGGCGGTGGCCGATATCAGCTTTGGTCAGGGACCGTCCTCGATTGAGCGGTCGGACCGCAACGATCAGGTCGTCATCGGCGCTGACCTTGCCCAAGGCGTCCAGCTTGGGTCTGCTGTCGATAAAGTGCAGAACCTGCCGGAAGTAAAGCAATTGCCGCCCGGCGTCAGGCTTGTCACCAGTGGCGACGCCGAGGTCATGGGTGAAGTGTTTGCTGGCTTTGCCCAGGCGATGGGGCTTGGTCTGATGATGGTGCTGGGATTGCTCGTGCTGCTGTTCGGCAATCTGTTTCAGCCCATCACCATCCTGCTTTCGCTGCCGCTTGCCATCGGTGGCGTGATCGGAGCGTTGCTGCTCACCAACAACGCCATTTCGATGCCGGTCGTCATCGGCATCCTGATGCTGATGGGTATCGTCACCAAGAACGCCATTTTGCTGGTGGATTTCGCGGTCGAGCGCGTCAAGCACGGCATGAGCCGGTTCGACGCCATCGTGGATGCCGGCCAGAAGCGCGCGCGCCCGATCATCATGACCACCATCGCCATGGTGGCGGGCATGGTTCCGACCGCGCTCGGCCACGGCGAGGGCGGCGAGTTCCGCGCGCCCATGGCCATCGCGGTGATCGGCGGCCTGGTGGTGTCGACGGTGCTGTCGCTGGTGTTCGTGCCGTCGTTCTATCTGGTGATGGAGAACGTCAGCGGCTTCTTCGGCTGGCTGTTCCGCCCGCTGGTCGGCAAGCGCGACGAGTCACCGGAGTATCATGCCGCGCAAGGGCACGCTCCGCTGGTGGTTCCGTCCGGACCCTACGGCGCGACGGCGGCGGTCCCGGCCCTGGCGCCGGTGCAAGCACCGTGGCAGATCGCGGCGGAGTAGCCGGCGACCGAGGCAAAGAAAGGGATCCGCGAGGGTCCGCTGTCGCGACGGATCGGCATTGGTGGTGACACAGGCGGGGGCGCGGCCTTCTGAACAGCTATGGCCGCGCTGTCTTCGCGAGGCGAGCGAGGGTGACGAACTCCGCCCGGTAGCCGAACGGATCGTCGCCACGAGCCGACTGAGCCAAGGCGATCACATCGTCGTAGCCGTAGGTTTTGAGGAACGGCGATCCGCGCAGCAGCTGGCCGAAACCGGCGACCGCGATCGAGAAGCGGGCATCGACCGGCCCATCGGCGATGGACGTCTTCTCGAGGGCCATCGTCAGCGGCATCGTCAGGAGCTTCGAGAGATCCTCCTTCGGCAGCTTGTAGCGCAGCTTCAGGAACCCGTACTCAGTAGCTGGCTCGATGCGCTTGTTGTCTTCGGTCTGCGCGCCATAGCGTAAGGGATCGACGCTGCTGGCTGCGCCCACTGGCGTGATCTCGTAGATTGCCGTCACCGTCTTACCCGAGCCGACGTCGCCCGCGTCCACCTTGTCGTTGTTGAAATCCTCGCGCTTCAGGGCGCGGGTTTCGTACCCAATCAATCGATATTCCGAGACGGCGGCAGGACTGAACTCGACCTGGATCTTCACGTCCTTGGCGATGGTGAACAGCGTCGACGACGCCTCCTCCACCAACACTTTTCGCGCTTCGTTCAGTGTGTCAGCATAGGCCGCAACGCCGTTGCCGTTCTGCGCCAGCGTCTGCATCAGGGCGTCGTTGTAGTTGCCGTGGCCGACGCCGAGGATCGACAGGAAAATCCCCTTGTCGCGCTTGCGCTCGATGAGGCCCTTTAGTTCGTTCTCATCCGTGACGCCGACGTTGAAGTCGCCATCCGTCGCCAGAACGATCCGGTTGACGCCCTTGGCGTCGAAGTTTTCCTCCGCCATGCGGTAGGCATCCTGGATGCCCTCGGCGCCCGCCGTCGAGCCGCCCGCGCCCAAGCCCTCGATGGCGGCGAGGATTGCGGATTTGTTGGAAACCTTGGTCGGCTTCAGCGCCACGCCGGCGCCGGACGCATAGGTCACAATGCCGACTGTGTCAGTGGGCTGCAGCTGATCGAGCAGCATACGGAAGGCGTTTTTCACCAGTGGCAGCCGGTCCTCCGGCTGCATGGAGCCGGACACGTCGATCAGCAGCACGATATTGGCGCGGGGCCGTTCGGCCTGTTGCAGCGCGTAGCCCTTGATGCCGATGTGGATCAGCTTGTGTGAGGAGTTCCAGGGTGCAGGCACGATAGTGGCCGTCGGTTGGAAAGGCGCGTCGGCCGTCTCGGGCGACGGGTAGGCGTAGGGGAAATAGTTGATCATCTCCTCCACGCGCACAGCATCCTTCTGCGGCATCTCGCCGGCATTGAGCGCGCGGCGCGCGAAGGAATAGGAGGCCGTGTCGACATCGAGCGAGAAGGTGGAGACTGGCTCGGTGGCAACCTGCTTGACGCCGTTGTCCTGGAACACGGGCAATTGGTCGCGGTGCTCTTCGACCGCAGCAGGGGCGACTTCGTCTTGACTGCGGTAGCCACCGGTCAACTCCGCCGTGGCCCTATTACTCTCTTGGGCGGCTTGAGCTGGAGCCGCTGCCGGTGATTGCAAGGTCGCGACTCTTGGCATTCCCGCTAACGGTTTCTGTAAGGCTACGATATTTCCGGCCGCCACCTTTCCTATCGGAGCGGGCGCTGTTGCGATTTCGGGCGGCGGCGCGGGCTTGGCAGGTTCATTCTCCCCTCCGACGCTATGCGGCGCCTTCTGCCGCTCCTTGTCCGCGAGCGAGGCCACGTCCCTTTGCGCAACGACGGTATTGCCTGCCGTCGGATCTGTCGTCTTCCGCCCCGGCAACGGCAAGGAGTCGACACGGGTAAACTCGTCGGATTGCTTCTTTGCGAGGCCGATCATCCGAGCGCCAGGCGGCGACAGCATCTGCAGCGTCACCGGCAGAAAGATCGCCGCCGCGACCGACGCGGCGATAGCATATTGAGCACGAGACGGCGTCATGAACTTTCTCCTCACCCCGGAATGGGATGCGGGAGTAGGACGCGCGGGGGCGGCGCTTCCTTTGGGTGCTGCGCCGGAATTCTCAGCAGCAACATTGTATGCGGCCATCGCGGCAGCCAGCGCCCGAGCTCGCGCCTCATCGCGCGGCGGCGGTGCCGGCAGATCCTTCAGCGTGTCGAGGTCATGATCTGTCATCGCTCTAACCGACTGCCTCCAGCCTGATCTTGAGACGGCGGCGCGCCTCGCGCAAATGCCAGGATACGGTCTTCTCGCTGCAGCCCATGATGCCGGCCGCCTCCTGATGCGAGAGATCTTCGCCATAGACGAGCAGCACCGCATCGCGCTGTTGCTCCGGCAACGCCCGCACGGCCAGCCAGAGTTCGGCGCCGATAAGGTCGGTCTCGGGTGTGCCGCTGGCCGCGCCATCCATCAGCGCGCTCATGTCTGACGGCGCGAAGGGCACAATCCTTTGGCGGGCGCGCAGCCGGTCGGTCGCGGTCGTGAAAGCGATGCGGTAAAGCCAGGTCGTGAATGCCGCCTCGCTGCGGAACGTTTTGATGGCCGCGGCGAGCTTTACGCAGACGTCCTGCGCTACATCCTCGGCCTCGGCCTGCGAGCCGGTCCAGCGCCAGGCCAGCCGGTAAACGCGCACGTAGTGCCGCTCGACCAGCGCCGAGAACGACGCGCGGTCACCCGCCGCCGCCCCCAAAGCCAACGCCTCATCCGTCTCGTCCGCCACGCCCGGTTCACCG
>JAYUAJ010000114.1:0-2268 GCA_043741375.1 Hyphomicrobiaceae bacterium
GCGAATTGAACAGCGAGAGCTGCTGGTGGCCGTGCACCACATCGACGGTGTCGTCGATGTCCAGCGTCACCTCGCGCGGCGGACGGGCGTAGCTGGTGCAATAGATGTCGATCAAGGCGTAGCTCATCCGCGCCACCTCATGGCGGGTGGGCGCGTTCTCCCAGCGCGAAACGGTCGGCTGCGAGCACAGATCGGGGCCGCTGTCGGGCAAAATTCCGCAGGCCAGCTTGAAGCCGGGATCGCGGCGCAGATGGCCGAGATCGTTGGCATCCTCATAGCCGCAGGCGATGGCGAAGATCCGGGCGCGCAGGATATCGGCAACACGGTGCGTCACCAGGTTGGGGTCGCGGGGGTCGGCGATCAACGCCGCCAGTCTCCCGACGATGCCTATCCGCCGCTCGGCGGCCGCCAGTAGCCGCACGCAGCCATCGGAGGTCAGCCGCCGTAATTGCTCACCCCGGTGTGTTTAGCGGCTTGGCGAGCAGTGCGGTGCGGAGGGCGTTGAGCACGGCTGAGCGGTTGGCCTTGGCGGTGCTGACGACGGAGCGGAAGGCGGCGTAGGTTTCGGCGCCCCACTCGCAACGGAAGCCGTTGGTGACCTTGCGGAAGATCACGCTGGGGCGGAGGTTCCGCTCGGAGACGTTGTTGGTGTATGGCACGTCGCGGTTGGTGACGAACACGAACAAGTGGGCGCGATTGGCGGCGATGCGCTTGCGCAGCTTGCGTCCCGGCTCCCCGACCGGGATGGCCGCCATGATCCGATCGAGCCGTCGTTGCAGGTCGGCCTGATACTGCGCCAACGTCGTGTCCCTCAATGCCTCTCGTCGTCGCCCGATGGCGATCGCGCGCAGCAGCAGATGCTTGAACGCCGCGCTGAAGGCGGTGTCGCCGCACTCGACGGCGTAGCGCGCATCGCGCAGCAGGTGCGCCAGGCACACCTGCCATTGCACGCCATGGCCCCGCTGGCTGCCAAGCATGTCGGAGACCCAGACCATCGGCTGAATGGCGCCGAACAGGTCCTGCACCACGGCCTTGCCGCGGCTGGGGCGGATGACGTGCAGCACCGCCAGCGTGCCGACAAACACCCATTCCCACCAGGTTTTGCCGCTTACCCGGGCCGAGGTTTCGTCCGAACAGACCACGTCGCTGGCCGTCACCGTCGCGCTGATCGCGGCCGCCGCGGCCAGCAATGGCTCGCGCGCACGGGCCAGCATGTTGCTGATCGCCCCCTCGCTGATCGCCCCCTCGCTGATCGACAGCGCGAACATCTCGCCTATCAGGCAGGACAGCCGTTCCAGCCCGATGGCATGGGCGTAGTGCAGATACACCACCAAGGCCGCGATCGACTGGCCAAACGGCGAACCCGGCTCCAGTCCGCCCGGCGCCGGAGCCGTCGCGCGCTCGCCGCAGCACGCGCAACGGCCGCCGAACAGCCGCACCCGCGTCACGTCGGGCCTGATCGGCGGCAACTCGATGCGATCGTACACCTGCTGCGGCGTCTGCCGATCCACTGGGAAGGCGGCGGCGCAATGCGGGCAGGCATCAAGCGTTGCATCGACGACCCGGTCCGGGTTCGGCTCCAGCATACGGCCGACGCCGGGTCGGCTCCGACGAGCCGGCTTGTCGCCGGCGGGACGCTCGGACTTCTGCCCCTTCGAGGGGGGCAGCGAGGAATTGTCGGGATTCTTCGGCGGTCTCTCCAGCACCGCCAGCCGCTTCTCCAGATCAGCGATGCGCCCCAGCGCCGCATCCAAGCGCGCGAACAGCGACAGGATGAGATCATCCTTCTCTGCGTGGCTCAGCGTGCTGAGATCGATCCCGTGCGTCACACAGAGCTTGAATCGAGTCGCCCGTGACTGTGTCAAGCATCACGTCGCCGCCGCGACCATCTCACCACGTGTCGCCGGCTGACGAGCTACCCAGGTGAGCAATTACTCGTTTAGTTCGGCTGGATCAACTAAGGCCATGAGCGACGTCATCAAAATTTGTAAACTTGGTGATGCTGGAAAAAAACTTTAGCAAGCAGCCCATCCTCAGCATCGGCTATACAGATATCCCCGCTGTAGCAACTCGTCTGGAAGCTCCAAAGCAATCGCCGGCGGCCCTGCGTTGGCGGGTAGCGCTTTGATTACCCGCCCTACGCACAACTGCTAAAACGTCAGCACAAACCCCTCATAATCATTGGCCGCCACCGCGTCGCATTTCTGCTTATACCCGGCAAAGCCACCCACATACGGCATGAACACCCTGGGCTTGCCGGGGATATTC
>JAYUAJ010000115.1:0-5441 GCA_043741375.1 Hyphomicrobiaceae bacterium
CGCTACAACATGCTGACCGGCAATGTTGGTTTTCCTCTGGAACAGAGGCGGCTGATGATCCCGATCGAATGGAACGATCCCGGTTGGGTGGTCGCCAACGAGAAGCCGTTGCTGGTTCCGAATACCGACAAACACGTGCAGTTCCGCCAATTCCTGAAATCGAGCCGCATGGGTTCCTCCTTGTATGCGCCGATGTTCGCGCGCGTTGACGGCGCAATCAGCTTGGTCGGGCAGATGGTCGCCGCCGCGCAAGCGCGTGAGACCTATGACGAGAGCGATCTTCATCGGTTGCGGGGAATCGCTGCGGTCGCTGCGTTGGCCTATGCGCTGCACGACGGCGGAGCGTGGCTCGCCGCAGACTATCCGGCCAAGGATGCGTGGCGGGCCGACGCCCACGCCCGGCTCGACCAGGATCACGAAGGATCGACATCATGAGCATCGTCCGTGACGTGACCGCAAATCCGGTCGACCGGCTGGCCGAGCATGTGGTCTCGACGCGCTACGAGGACCTCGACGCAGCGACGCTCGCTAAGGGTAAAACCTTCCTGCTTGATACGCTGGGCGTCGCCATCGCCGGGACCTCGGGCGCGAAGATCGACGAGCTATTGGCGACGGTAAGGAGTTGGGGAAGCGGCGCTGAGGCGCGCGTGTTTCTCACCGGCGATCGGTTGCCAGCGCAGGGCGCGGCGATCCTCAACGCCTATCAGATCCATTGCTTGGAGTTCGATTGCGTGCACGAGGGCGCGGTGGTGCACCCGATGGCGACAATTCTCTCAGCCGTGTTGGCGCATTGCGAGCGCCGCTCCGCCGCCGGAAAACCGGTCAACGGTCGAGACTTGATGTTGGCGCTGACGCTTGGCGTCGATGTCGCCGCTTTCATCGGCATGGCCTCGAAGGCGCCGATCCGGTTTTTCCGACCGGCGACCTGCGGCGGGTTCGGAGCTGTGGCGGCCTTGGCGAAACTCGAAGGTATGGACGTCCCGACGCTGAAGAGCGCGTTCGGCGGCATGTACGGCCAGACTTCCGGCACCCTGCAAGCGCATGTCGAAGGCTCTCCGGTGCTCGGCCTGCAGATCGGTTTTAACGCGCGCGGCGCCATGTCGGCGGTTGATCTCGCGGGCGCCGGGTTCCGTGGCCCGCACGACGTGTTGACTGGGCAGTACGGCTATTTCCGCCTGTTCGAGCAGGATCAGTTTGACGTCGCCGAGCGGTGGCGCGACCTCGGTTCAGTGTTCCAGATGACGCGCCTTTCGCACAAGCCATTTCCCTCCGGCCGGCTGACGCACGGCGTGGTCGATGCCCTCCGGCAGTTGATGGCGCGGCACGGATTTGCGGCGGACGATGTTGCGAGCGTCATGGCGACTGTTCCGCCTTTGACGTTCCGCCTCGTCGGCCGCCCGGACATTCCGAACCCCGAGGCGAACTATGCGAAACTCTGCCTGCGGTTTGTCGCCGGGCTCTACCTCGCGCTCGGGCATGTCGATGTGTTGGATTTTCGCGGCCGCGAGCGGCTCGATGATCCGCACGTGCATGCGTTTGCGGCGAAGGTTGATGTGCAGCTCGATACCGCGAATTCAAACCCGAATGCGCTCGATCCGCAGCATGTTGCTGTCCAGCTCAAATCCGGCGCGAGCCACGACATCCACCTGCCGCACACTTATGGCCACCCGGACGCAGCGCTAACGGACGAAGAGAACCTCGCCAAGTTCCGGCGTTGCGCGGCGCTTGGCCGAAGGCCCTTGCCGGCCGCATCGGTTGAGCGTCTGATTGAGATGGTCAGCGCGATAGAACGGCTCGAAGACGCCGCCGATCTTGTCGGCGCAACCTTGGCCTGACGTTGACAGGCCCTAGCCAACCCGCCAATTTGTCCAGACAAATTTGTTCAGTGCCCTTGAGCCAGAAGCGCCACATGCACCCCCGCCGCAGTTTCCTGTTCGCCCCCGGCAGCAAGCCGGAGATCTTTCCGAAGGCGCTCGCCTCTGGCGCCGATGTCGTTTGCATCGACCTTGAGGATGCCGTCGCACCGGCGTTGAAGGCCGCGGCGCGCGCGCCGAGCCTCGCGTTTCTGGCCGGAACGGGCGGAACACCGGAGCGGGCGCTGCGGATCAACCCCATGCGCAGCCTCGATGGCGTGCGTGATCTCGCCTCGCTCGCCAACCACGCGCCGATCGCGGCGGGCCTCCTCGTCCTCACCAAGGTGGACGACCCGGAGGAGTTGCGGATCGTCGATTCGCTGTTGACCGAGCATGGTTCGGGACTCGGCGTCATCCCGTTGATCGAAACCGCGCGCGGGCTTGAGGCGGTGATGGCGATCGCTGCGGCGCCGCGCGTCGCGAGCCTGCTGTTCGGCGCGGTCGATCTCGCCGCCGAACTCGGCATTCCGGTCGCTCATGAGCCGCTGCTTTATGCGCGTTCGCGAGTGGTGCACGCTGCAAAACGGGCAGGCGTCGGTGTGTTCGACGTGCCGAGCCTCGATTTTCGCAATCTTGAGGCCGTCCGGTCTGAAAGCGAAGTAGCCAAGCGGTTGGGCTTCACCGGCAAGGCCGTGCTGCATCCATCGAATGTCGCGGTGGTGAATTCCGTGTTCACGCCGAGCGCCGACGAGATTGCAGCAGCGGAATCTATCGTAGCTGCCTTCAAGGCGAGCGCGACCGGCCTTGTCGTGATGAACGGCAAGCTGATCGAGAAACCAGTGGTCCGGGCGGCGGAGCAAGTCATCGCGCGCGCCAAAACCACGCGCTGAGAGAAAAAGTGGGGAAAAGGTCCGTCATGGTACAAACGGCGAAAGAGGTGGGTCCACAACGCTATCGCGAGAGCTTCGGCCGCTATTACGAGGACTTCACAGTCGGCGATGTCTATGAACATCGGCCGGGGCGGACGATCTCTGAGACCGATAACACCTGGTTCACGCTCTTAACCATGAACACTCACCCGATGCACTTCGATGCGGAATACGCCAAGCATTCGGAATTCGGCCGCTGCATCATCTGCTCGCCATTGACGGTGGCGCTGATGGTCGGGATGAGCGTCACCGACATCAGCCAGAAAGCGATCGCAAATCTCGGCTGGACGAATATTCGATTAACTGCACCCCTGTTCGCCGGCGATACGCTCACGGCCGAATCCGAGGTTTTGGCAAAGCGCGAAAGCAAATCGCGTCCCGAGGCGGGGCTCGTCACAGTGAAGACCAGCGGCTTCAATCAAGCCCACGTCCTGGTCTGTGATTTCGAGCGGACGATCCTCGTCGCGCGCCGGGGCGGCAACGACACCGAGACTCGGGCAAATTATTGATGGGAGGCCCCATGACCAGCGAAGATACCGCCATTCTCGACACGATCGAGCGCTGGCTCGCGCGCGACGTGCGCCCGCATGTGATGCGGCTCGATCATGCAGATGAATATCCGCACGAGATGGTCGGGCAGATGCGGGACCTCGGCCTGTTCGGCGCGACCATTCCGGTGGAATACGGCGGGCTCGGTCTCTCCGCGACGACCTATGCCAAGATCGTCGAAAAGATCGCGGAAACCTGGATGTCGCTCTCGGGCATCTTCAACAGCCATCTGATCATGGCGGCTTGCGTGACGCGCGCAGGCACGCCGGAACAAAAGGCGCGGTACCTGCCGAAGTTTGCCAGCGGCGAAATCCGCGGCGGCCTCGCGCTGACAGAACCCGACGCTGGCACCGACCTTCAGGCGATCCGTATGCGAGCGAAGCGCGACGGCGATCATTACGTCATCAATGGCACCAAGACCTGGATTTCCAATGGCATCCACGGCTCCTGCTTCACGCTGCTGGTCAAGACCGATCCCGATGCGGAGCCCCGTCACAAGGGCATGTCGATGTTCATCGCCGAGAAGGGGCCAGGTTTTTCGGTTTCGAAGAAGCTCGAAAAGCTCGGCTACAAGGGCATCGACTCGGCCGAACTCCTATTCGACAACTACCGCATTCCGGCGGCCAATCTGATCGGCGGCGTCGAGGGCAAAGGGTTGCAGACGGCGCTCGGCGGGCTTGAGCTTGGCCGGATTAACGTCGCGGCGCGCGGCTGCGGCCTCGCGTCGGCGGCGCTAAAGGACAGCGTGCGCTACAGCCAGATCCGCAAGACGTTTGGCAAGCCGATCTGCGAACATCAGGCCATCCAGTTGAAGCTCGGCGACATGGCGACGCGGCTGCAGGCGGCCCGCCTGCTAACATACGATGCGGCCCGCGCCTACGACACTGGCGAGCGTTGCGACATGGAGGCCGGCATGGCGAAATACTTCGCCTCCGAAGCCGGCGTTGAGAACTCGCTGGAAGCCATGCGCATCCACGGCGGCTATGGCTACTCGAAAGAGTTTCCGGTCGAGCGCTACTATCGCGACGCGCCGCTGATGGTGATTGGCGAGGGGACCAACGAGATGCAGAGGATAATCATAGCTAAGCAGTTGATCGAACGCGACAAGGTGTAACCGTGAGCGACCTCCCGTTGCAGGGCGTACGCGTGCTCGCGGTGGAGCAGTATGGCGCTGGCCCCTATGCCACGCAGCACCTCGCCGAGATGGGTGCTGACGTCATCAAGATCGAACCGCCCGTTGGCGGGGAGAGCGCCCGGCAGTCTGGCCCGCACTTTCTCGGACCCAATGAGAGCCAGTTTTTCCAGGCCTTCAATCTCGGCAAGCAAAGCCTCGCGCTTGATATGCGCCATGCCGAAGGGAAGGCGATTTTCCGCCGCTTGGCCGCAACCGCCGACGCGGTGCTCAACAATATGCGGGGCGATCAGCCGGCAAAACTCGGCCTCGACTACGCGAGCCTCGGCACGATCAGACCGGCGATTGTCTGCGCCCACCTCTCGGGTTACGGCCGCACCGGATCGCGCGCGGCATGGCCGGGCTATGACTATTTGATGCAGGCCGAAGCTGGCTTCATGGATCTTACCGGCGAACCGGATGGTCCGCCGACCCGCATGGGCCTCTCGATCGTCGATTATCTCACCGGCATCACCACCGCATTCGCGCTGACCGCCGCCCTCTATGGCGCGTTGCGCACCGGCCGGGGACGCGACATCGACGTGACGCTCTATGACGTCGCCATCCACCAGCTCACCTATCCGGCGGCCTGGGTGCTCAACGCCGACGATGCGATCACCCGCCGCCCGCGTTCCGGGCACCCGTCCGTGGTACCGTGCGAGGTGTTCCCGACCGCGGACGGGCAACTGTTCGTGATGGCGATGCTGCCAAAATTCTGGGAGGAGCTGTGCGTCGCTGTTGGCCTGCCAGACCTGCCGCGCGATATGCGCTTTGCAACGCCCAAAGCCCGCTACGATCACCGCGATCAACTCGTGGCGCTGCTTGATCCGGTATTCGGCCGCCGTACCTCTGCGGAATGGATGGCGTTGCTGGCCGGGCGCGTGCCGGCAGCGCCGGTGTTGACGTTGCGCCAAGCGTTGGCGAGCCCGTTCCTCGCCG
>JAYUAJ010000116.1:0-2250 GCA_043741375.1 Hyphomicrobiaceae bacterium
ATGACGGAAATTCTCGAGGACTACGTCCGTAAGCCGCTGTTGAGCGTCTGCTTGCTCGCCAACAATGTGTTCTGCCTCCTCATCGCCCTAGCGGCCACCGGTGCTGTCTTGCGCCTCTGGCTCGGAGCCTAGCCCCATGCCCAACACCAAATCCGCCCCGCTCCCCTCGATCGGCGGGCGCGCCTACACCATGACGGACCACACGTTTGACGTGGTGGTGGTCGGCGCGGGCGGCGCGGGCCTGCGCGCCACTCTGGGTTGCGCCGAAGCCGGGCTCGACACCGCCTGCATCACAAAAGTGTTCCCGACCCGCTCGCACACCGTGGCGGCGCAAGGCGGCGTTGCGGCCGCGCTGGGCAACATGGGGCCGGACGACTGGCGCTGGCACATGTACGACACCATCAAGGGGTCGGACTGGCTGGGCGACCAGGACGCCATCGAATATCTCTGCCGCAACGCGCCCGCCGCCGTCTATGAGCTGGAGCACTGGGGCGTCCCGTTCAGCCGCACCGACGACGGCCGCATCTACCAGCGCGCGTTCGGCGGCATGACGACGAAGTATGGTGAAGGGCCGCCCGCGCTACGAACCTGCGCTGCCGCCGACCGCACCGGCCATGCCATGCTGCACACGCTCTACGGCCAAGCGCTCAAGAACAACGCGCGCTTTTTCATTGAATATTTCGCCATTGATCTGATCATGGACGCCGAGGGGGCTTGCCGCGGCGTGGTCGCGCTGTGCCTGGAAGACGGCACTCTGCATCGCTTCTCGGCCAAGAAGACTATCCTGGCGACCGGCGGCTACGGACGCGTCTATCAGACCGCGACCTCGGCCCACACCTGCACCGGCGACGGCAACGCCATGGTTTTGCGCGCGGGCTTGCCGCTGGAAGACATGGAGTTCGTCCAGTTCCACCCGACCGGCGTTTACGGCCCGGGGATGCTGATCACCGAGGGCGCGCGCGGCGAAGGCGGCTACCTCACCAATTCGGCCGGTGAGCGGTTCATGGAGCGCTATGCGCCGCACGCCAAGGATCTGGCCTCACGCGACGTGGTCTCGCGCGCCATGACCATCGAGATCCGCGAGGGCCGAGGCGTCGGCAAGCTCAAGGACCACATCCATCTCAACCTCAATCATCTCGATCCCAAGGTGCTGCATGAGCGGCTGCCGGGGATCATCGAAACGGCGCGTATTTTCGCCGGCGTGGATCTGACCCGCCAGCCAGTCCCGATCCTGCCGACCGTCCACTACAACATGGGCGGCATACCGACGACCTATCACGGCGAAGCGGTGGGGAGCGTGGTGGGGACGGACGATCACCTCGTCCCCGGACTTTTGGCCATCGGGGAAGCCGCATGCGTCTCCGTGCACGGCGCGAACCGCCTCGGCTCCAACTCGCTGATCGACCTGGTCGTGTTCGGCCGCGCCGCCGCGCAGCGCTGTGCGGAAACCATTGACAAGGGCGCGCGCCAGGAACTGCCCAAGGAGGCTGGCGATCTCGCGCTGGCGCGCCTCGACAAGTTCCGCTACGCCAAGGGTGGCACGCCCACGGCGGTGTTACGCGCCACCATGCAGAAGGCCATGCAGGAAGACGCCGCCGTGTTCCGCACCGGGGAGACCCTCGCCCAGGGCCGCGCCCGCGTACAAAAAGTGTGGGAGGGCATGGACGACGTTGCGGTTACGGATCGCAGCCTGATCTGGAACACCGATCTGGTCGAAACGCTGGAACTCGACAATCTGGTGGTGCAGGCCGTGGTGACCGTGGAGGGCGCCCTGAACCGCCAGGAAAGCCGCGGCGCCCATGCGCGAGAAGATTTCCCCAAGCGCGACGACGAGACCTGGATGAAACACACGCTGGCCTGGATTGATGCGGATAAGCGCACCGTCCGGATCGGCTACCGGCCGGTGCATCTGAATACGATGACGAGCGATGTGGAGAGCGTAAAGCCGAAGGCGCGGGTGTATTGAGGCAGGCTTTGCTGGCTAGCACGCTAGCATCTTCCTGATCGTGTTCCAGTTGCGGGCGGTGCCTGCCAGGTGCAGCCGGCGCTCGATCACGCCGGGCGCGATCCTGGAGGTGCCGATGCCGGCGGCGTAGTCCACGTACACCTCGCGTTTCACCACGCGGATGCGCTCGGGGCCGAGGTGAGCCTCCAACTTGGCCACCGCGTCCGCCGGCGGCACGCCCTCCATGAAGCACACCGCCAGATGGCTGGGTCGGTCAAGCGCCGCCTCGGGGAACGGGTTGGCGC
>JAYUAJ010000117.1:0-5414 GCA_043741375.1 Hyphomicrobiaceae bacterium
CTGAAGGGCCGGCGCATCGGAATCAAGGACAATATCTGCGTTGCCGGCCAGCCGATGCGCAACGGCAGCAGGCTTCTGGAGGACTTCGTGCCGGATATCGATGCCACCGTCGTGATGCGGATACTCGATGCTGGTGGAATCATCGCCGGAAAGACCGTCTGCGAGGACCTTTGTTTTTCCGGCAGCAGTCACACAAGCCAGCCTTATCCAGTGCGGAACCCATTCGACCCGGCGCGCTCTGCCGGAGGATCGTCGAGCGGCAACGCGGCCGCCATCGCCGCAGGCGATGTCACCATGTGCGTGGGCGGAGACCAAGGCGGTTCGGTGCGCACGCCGGCGAGCTGGAGCGGAGTCGTGGGCCTCAAGCCGACGCACGGGCTCGTGCCCTATACCGGTGCCTTTCCGATCGAACCTTCGCTCGATCATCTCGGACCCATGGGGCGAAACGTCGAGGATGTGGCCCTGCTCCTTTCCGTCATTGTGGGCCCAGACGGACTTGATCCGCGCCAGCAGAACGTCAGCATCCAGGATTACGTTGCGGCGCTCCGCGAGCCGTTGCCGGGCCTGAAGATCGGTGTCGTCCGCGAAGGCTTCGGGCGCCCTGAAAGCCAGCAGGCGAGCGACCGGGTAGTGCGGCTTGCCCTTCGAGAACTTGCCTCCGCCGGCGCCATTGTGGAAGAAGTCTCCATCCCCTGGCATCTTGATGGCTATCACGTCACCACGGCCGTCGTCATGGAAGGTGCAGGCGATTTCATGTTCCGGTCAAACGTAATGGGTTATGGCCTGAAGGGCTATTATCCCACCAGGCTCGCAGAGTTCTGGGCGAGGTCCTGGCAGTCACGGCCGGATGATTTGCCGGACATCGGCAAGCTCGTGCTGCTGTTCAGCGAATATTTTCGGGAAAGCCAGCATGGCCGGTATTACGGCAAGGCACAGAATCTGCGCCGCGCTCTGCGGGCCGCTTATGACGCAGCGCTTGGCCAGTATGACGTGCTCGCCATGCCCACGACACCCTTCACGGCCACGGTGCTGCCCACCCCCGACCGCAATTTCGAAGCGCGTGTCGCTGCAGGGCTCGACATGGAGGGCAATACGGCTCCCTTTGATGCGAGCGGGCATCCGGCTCTCTCCGTGCCTTGCGGCATGGCGGAAGACTTGCCGGTTGGCCTGATGTTCATCGCCCGTCACTTCGAAGAGAGGAATGTTTTGCGGGCGGCGGCGGGCTTCGAGCGTCTCGGAGATTGGAAAAGAATGTAACGTGCTTTACAAGTGAACCCAGCATTTTGGTAGCAAAGGGAGAAAACCCATGAAACTCTTAACTCATCGGAACATCGTCGGGATGAACCGGCGGAAATTCTTGGGAGCGGCCGCCGGAGCGGTTGCCTTCGGAACCTACGCACATTTCGGAAAGGCCCTCGCTGAGGGCGGCGTAGAGCCCCAGCTCAGCATGATGGGCTGGGCTGACTACATCAGCCCAGACGATATAGCCGACTGGGAAAAGGCCAATAACAGCAAGCTCACTTACGATAACTATGCCAGCAACGACGAGATGTATTCGAAGCTGCAGCTGGCCCAGGGCAACAGCGGCTACGATCTCGGCATGAACACCGATTTCATGATCAAGTTGCTCATCGATAAGAAGCTGCTCCAGAAGCTCGACAAGTCGCTGGTGACGAACATTGGCAACATCCGACCGGAATTCGCCCACCCCGATTTTGACCCCGAAAATGCCTACACAGTTCCCAAGAGCACGGGCTCAGAAGGTTTCATCTATGACAAGTCGGTCATCACCCGGCCGATGAAGAGTTGGGGAGATTTCCTCGAAGCCATCGAGAACGAAGCCAGCGGCCGTGCGTCGCTGCTCGATGATCCATTGGCGATCGCACCCATATTCTGGTCCAAGGGCCTTTCCTGGAACACGATCGAGGAATCGGCGCTCAAGGATGCCGAGCAGAAAGTCGAGACCCTCGCCAAGCACATCAGGACCTTCAACTCCTATCCGGTGCAGGATGTGGCGTCCGGCTCAGTGATCCTCGCGCAATGCTGGAACGGCAACGCTAAGCAGGCCATCGATTCGTCGAAGAACGCTAACCTCGTCTTCGTCTATCCGGAACCCAAATCCGAACTCTGGCTCGATAGCTACCACCTGCCGGTGGGCGGCAAGAACCTCAAGGCGGCCCATTCCTGGATCAATTACGTGCTTGACCCAGTCGTGGCGGCACGCGAGACGGCTTACACTGGTTTCCTGTCGCCGGTAGCGGGCATCGAAGCCCACCTCGATCCGAAGGTCGCCGCCGATCCGTTGATCTTTCCACCAGCCGACGCGCTAATGCGAGGCGAGCGCACCCAACGCAACGAAACCTACGACCGCCGCGTGACGATCCTCACCAAGTTCAAGGCGGCGGCCGCGCAATAGCGCCACGGCTATCTGGCGGGGTGCCGGGATCGATCCGGCGCCCCGCTGATTTCAGGGGGGAAGCCGCAACAATGGCAGCCGACGTCGAACTCGAGCGCGTGACGAAGCTCTACGGCACGTTCAAGGCCGTGGATGATGTCTCTCTGGCCATAAAGCAAGGGTCCTTCGTCTCGCTCCTAGGCTCTTCGGGAGCGGGCAAGTCGACCATTCTGCGAATGATTGGCGGCTTCGAATTCCCCGACTACGGAACCATCAGGATAGCCGGCGAGGACGTGACGATGCTTCCGCCCTACCGGCGCGACGTCAACACGGTGTTCCAGAACTACGCGTTGTTTCCGCACATGAATGCCGCGGACAATGTTGCCTACGGTCTCCGCCAGGACAGTGTGCCGGGCGAGGAGCGCAAGAAGCGCGTCCGCGAAGCCCTTGACATGGTCGAGATGCTCAGCTTTGCCCACCGAAAACCGAGCGAACTCTCCGGTGGCCAGCAGCAGCGAATCGCGCTTGCCCGCGCCCTTGTGAAGCGACCGTCAGTCCTGCTGCTCGACGAGCCGCTGGGTGCGCTCGACCGCAAGCTCAGGCAGCAGATGCAGGTCGAGCTGAAGCTGTTGCAGAACCAGCTCGGCCTCACCTTCATTTTCGTGACCCACGACCAAGAGGAAGCCCTGGCCATGTCCGATTCCATCGCCGTCATGCGGCATGGCCGTATCGAGCAGCTCGGCGGCCCGACGGAACTCTATGACAGCCCTGCCACTGCCTTCGTAGCAGGCTTCATCGGCGCCCAAAACTTCATTCCGGGCTTTCGCATCGACGACAGCGTGAAGATGCGCAGTGACGATGGCGTCGTGCTCGAATGCCGCAGGCTGGCCGCGGGCCTTTCCCGCAATGCGAAAGTGCTGGGCGCCGTCCGGCCGGAGAACGTGGCGCTCGCACGGCAGGAACCTCATGCTTTGGCGAACCGGCTGCGTGTTCGAGTCGCGGCCAGCGTAATGCTTGGCGACACCATGGAATTCGTGCTCAACCTTGCCGACGGCAGGGATTTCGTAAGTCGGGTGCCGCGACACGGCGCCGAGCTTTATCCCCAGGGTGCCGAGCTCTGGGCTTTTTGGGAGCCTGACTTCTTCAGCCTGTTCCCCTTCGAAGATCTACAGGCAGGGCCCGCCGAAGCGGCTGGCGCCGCTGAAGGAATCTGAGATGACCGCCGCTTCAGCCGCTCCTCGCATGCGCCGACGGTTGATTCCGCGCTGGGTCATGGCTTGGCCCGCCCTCGTCTGGTGGCTGGTCTTCTTCGTCATCCCCATCCTCTGGATCGTTCTCTATAGCTTCGGGTCAAAGCCTGCCGCTGATGCCGCGGGGCCGGTTTCGCTCACCACTCTGACCTTCGACAATTATGGGCAGGCCTTGAGTGAGGTATTCTTCCGCGTATTCCGCATTACCATGCGAACCGCGGGCCTCGGAACCGTTCTTTGCGCACTCTTGGGATTCCCCGTCGCCTATGCGCTGGCCATGCATGTTCCACAGCGCTGGCGGTCGATTTTCGTCTTTCTCCTTATCCTGCCCTATTGGACAAGCTTCCTGCTCCGCACCTTCGCCTGGCGCATCATCCTGGCGCCGGAAGGGACGCTATCGCACATCCTCAAATCTCTGGGCGTGATCAGCCAGCCGCTGCTCATCCTCGACACCAGTTCCGCAGTTCAGCTGGGCATCATCTACAATTATATGCCGGCGATGATCTTGCCCATCTATGTGGCTCTGGAACGGATCGACACATCACTGATGAAGGCGAGCATGGACCTTGGCGCCGGGCCGGTCCGCACCTTCCTGCAGATCACCCTGCCCCTAGCAGCACCAGGCCTTCTTGGCGGGCTCCTGCTGACCTTCATACTCGCAGGTGGCGATTACGTCGTTCCGACCATCCTCGGCGGAACGAAGGGTCTCATGGTCGGCAACCTGGTCGCAACCCAGATACTGGCATCACAGAATCTGCCGCTAGGTGCGGCCATGGCTGTGATGCTGATCGCGCTCTTGGCCTTGGTCGTCGTAATCACTGGGGTCTTGCTTTGGGGTGCCAAGCTCATCATCACGCGCATGAGGGGGCAAGCTCTATGACGATCGCCGCGAACCGCCAGCCCGTTGCGTTTGGCCGCATACTCTTGCTTGCCTGGATGGTCGCCATCTTCGTGTTCCTGTTCCTGCCGATCGTCGTAATCGTCATCTACAGCTTCAATGGTGGCCGCAATCTCTATGTTTGGACCGAGTGGTCGGCGCGCTGGTATGGCGAGGCGATCAACAATCCCCGAGCATTGAGCGCCCTGTCGGTTTCAATCCGGACAGCGTTGATCAACGCTGTCATTGCCGTAGCGGTCGGCGTGTTCGCCGGCATTGCCTTGGCGCGCCGCAAGGGCAGTTGGACGGCCCCTTATCTCGGGCTGATCTTCGTTATTCTCGGCATACCAGAACTTGTATCTGCCATCGGCCAGATGATCTGGTTCGACCGCCTTGGCATATTTGATGGCATCACCCGCCTGTCGATCGGCCACTCACTGTTCAACGCGGCTGTGGTGGCACTCATCGTCAGAGCCCGCGCCGAAGGTGTGGGCGAGGCTCTGGAACAGGCCGCAGCCGATCTCGGCGCGCGACCCTGGCGTGCCTTCATTGATATTACGCTGCCGCTGATGTTTCCCGCCGTCCTGGCCGGCCTGCTCTTGTCATTCACCTTTTCCTTCGACGACGTCATTATTTCCCTCTTCGTGCAGCGGCCTGGCACATCGACTTTCCCCATCTACATCATGTCTGCTATGAAGGCCGGCCTAAAGGGCGATGTTGCTGCGCTGGCTGTGATGATGTTGACCGTCAGCATACTTGGCATAAGCTTCGCGGCCCGCCTACTCGCCCGAGGAGAAAAGGGCAAGACTCTTGGTGGGTTGCTTGGGTAGCCGACCCGAACATGCCGGTAATATCTCGGCCGCTTCTAATTGTTCCCAGTCACTCTAGAGCG
>JAYUAJ010000118.1:0-2242 GCA_043741375.1 Hyphomicrobiaceae bacterium
CATCGGCGCGGTGCACCGGATGGCCGCGCGGCTCGATGATCTGATGGTGCTGACGGCGGGTGCGCTGTCGGCCGAGCCGGAGAAGGCGAAACTGTCAGGACAGATCCTCGGGCTGGCTCCAGAACGGGTGTATGCAACCTATCAGCAGATGGCGCGCGCCGAAGCCGCCCGTGCCGACGGCATCGAGGCGGTGGTCATTGTCACGCCGAACCACCTGCATTTTCCGGCGGCGAAGGCTTTTCTCGAGGCTGGCATTGACGTGATTTGCGACAAACCGCTGTCGATGAATACGACTGAGGCCAGCGAACTCGTCCGCTTGCAACGCCAGACCGGGCTGGTGTTCGCCGTCACGCTCAATAACACCGGCTACCCCATGGTGCGCCAGGCGCGAGAGATGGTCGCGGCCAGCGACCTCGGTGAGTTGCGCCTGGTGCACGCGGCCTATCTCCAGGATTGGCTCACGCTCCCCATTGATGCCGATGGCCAAAAGCAGGCCGAGTGGCGCACCGATCCCGCGCGCGCCGGGCAGTCGGCGGTGCTGGGCGATATCGGCGTCCACGCGCATAATCTTGCACATTTCATCACAAACCTGGATGTCGCCGAAGTGGCTGCCGATCTCACCACCTTCGTCCCCGGCCGGCGCCTCGACGATAATGCCCATGTCCTGTTGCGCTATGCGAACGGTGCGCGCGGCACGCTGCTGGCTAGCCAAGTGGCGCCAGGCAATCTCAACAATCTGTCCGTGAAAGTTTACGGCGCCAAGGCCGGGCTGGAATGGAACGGCGAGTCCCCGGAAGTCTTACGCTTCACGCCGCTCGGTGAGCCGACCCGCCTCATCGTGCGCGGAGGTCCTGCCAACTCCAGCGAAGCGCAACGCGGATCGCGCATGCCCGCGGGGCACCCTGAAGGTTATATCGAAGGCTTCGCCAATCTCTATCGCGACGCTGTCGGATTGATCCGCGCGCGCCGTGCTGGCCAAGCGCCGGACGCAGGTCTGTTAACCGCGGTGCCGAGCGTCGTTGACGGAGCAAAAGGCGTACGCTTTGTTGAGGCGTGCGTCCAATCGAGCCAACGTGGCGGAGCCTGGACGAGCGCCGCACTCGACGTGACATAAGAGAAGTTTTGGCGCGGGAAGACCCCCTCTCCGCGTCCGTTTGCAGCCAGGAGGAAACAATGAAGATCGTGCGTACACTAGCAGGATTGTCGTTGGCCATTGCCACGGCTCTCAGCTTTGCCGGCGTTGCTAGCGCCATGGATAAGGTCGTGGTTGGCGTGTCGAACACGCTGATCGGTAACGGCTGGCGCGAGGAAATGATCTGCTCCATCAAGGCGCAGGCGGAAGCTTCGGGGATGGTCTCCAAAGTCGTGGTCGCCAACCGCAACGGCGGCCCATCCGAGCAGATCGCTGATCTGCGCAATCTCATTTCCGCCGGCGCAAATATCATCATCATCAATCCGTCGGATCGCGAGGCGCTCAACCCAGTCATCAAGCAGGCCGCCGACAAGGGTATCATCGTGGTCGCCGTCGACCAGGCTGTGTCGGCTCCCGAAGCCTACGTGCTGACCAACGACCAGAAGGCCTATGCACAACTGGGCGCCGAATGGCTGTTCAAACAGCTGGGCGGCAAAGGCAATGTGGTCGAGATGCGCGGCATTGACGGCGTTCCGGCTGACGCTGATCGCCATGAAGGCTTCATCGCCGCGATGAAGAACTATCCGGACATCAAGGTGGTGGCCTCCACGTTCACCGGCTGGGCGCTCGATAAGGGCGCGCAACAAATGAAGGACCTGCTCGCCTCCGGTAAGCAGATTGACGGTGTGTGGACCTCCGGCATCGACAGCGTCGTGGTCGATGCCTTCAAGACGGCCGGCAAAGCTTACGTGCCGGTTATCGGCGCCGATAACAACGGCTTCGTGGGTCAGTTGATCGACCTGAAGGGCGCCGGCTTCACAGGCGCAGCCGTGACGAACCCGCCGTCCGTGGGCGGAGCAGGTCTCGCTGTCGCGCTCGACGTGCTGCAGAAAAAGGACCATCCGAAGGTGACCACCATCACCCCGGAAGTCTGGAACAACGCCGATGATGCGGGCATTGCCAATTTGAAGGCCAACTACAACCCGAAGCTCGACCCCTACTACAGCATCGACATTTCAGTGAAGCCGTTCACGACGTACACGATGGATCAGATCGTCGCCTGCAAGGGCCCGTGAGTGTCTTCTCCTCTCCCCCAACTTTGGGGGAGAG
>JAYUAJ010000119.1:0-5391 GCA_043741375.1 Hyphomicrobiaceae bacterium
GCGCTGCCCGTATCCCCCGAGGTCGCGCCAATCACGGTCGCGCGCGCGCCCCGCTTGGTCAGCGTGTGATTCATCAGGCGGCCGAGCACCTGCATGGCACGTCCTTGAAGGCGAGCGTGGGGCCGTGAAAGAGTTCGAGCACCCAGTCGTTGGGCCCGATCTGCACCAGAGGGCAGGTGGCGGCATGGGCGAAGGTTGCATAGGCGTCGGTGCAGATCTTTTGCAGCACGGCGTCGGCGATTTCGCCGCCGACAAAAGGCTTTATGATGTGGAAGGCGGCCTCGGCAAACGGCATGCCGTCGAAAGCGTCCAGGTCCAGGATTGGCAGCGTCTCGGGCACATACAGCCCGCCGTCGCGCGCCAGGCCCGTCAGCAGCACATCCTCAAAGCCGATGACCGGCGCCTCGCCCCTGGTGCTGACGTATTTCACGCGTGGTTCTGTCCTTGCCGTAGAGTCGCTAAACTTCAGAACTTTTGGCAAGCCTTGGCGGGTATGGCAAGCCACGCGGGGCGTTTATCCTCGCTGCGCCCTGAGGTGGCGAACCATGGAGAACGCGTAGACGCCCGCCAGCGCGGCCGCCAACGCAAACCAGGTCAGCGCGTATTCCAGATGGCGGTTAGATAGCTCCAGCCGCGTTGCGCCACCCGCAGGGTAGGTTCCACTTGGCGCGGGGTCGGCATCGATTGAGAGAGCTGGAATGACTTTGTCCGACAAGGACATCGAACGGGCGATGTCCGCCATTTCCGGCCAGGACCAGGTCAGGGTCTTTAAGTCTGCGGCGGGAACGTACCAGGGCCGGCCGGGTGGGGCATGCCGCAAGATACCGCGGATTGTCACCGTTCCACCCGGCAAACCCTGCCTGAGTTTGGCCGGATCGAGCAGCTGGCGCGGCACATATCCGCGATTGACGAGGACGACCCGGCCATCGTCCAACTCAAGCGGCGTGATGACGTGGTAGCCCCAGTCTCCTTGGCCCGGAAAGTACACGTAGCGCTCAACATCGTGGCGGAATGTTCCCAGCGCCTGGACATGCATGTATTCGACGTCGGCTCCGGTGCCTGCCGTCGCCAGAACCGGGGCCAACGGAACAGGCGCTGCGTGCACGCGCTGGGCGAGTTGGGCGATCAGCCCTTCCTTCCACTGCAGCCGCTGGAGTTGCCACGCGCCGAGCCCAAGCAACATGGCTAGACCCACGATGGTCGCGAGTGTTGGCCAGAACATACCGCTCGGGCGCATTGCGCTACTTCGGGGCAAGCAGACCCTGGCGAGCATCGTTGCGCAGTTGGATCGACACCAGCCCGCCCTTGAGCAGGCGCAGCAATCCGAGCGCCAGTATCAGCAGCAGCGGGGGCCAGATGACAGCGTGGACCCAAAGCGGCGGCTCGTAGTTGACCTCGAACAGCAACGCCGCGCCGACGATCAGAAAGCCCACGATCAGGATGACAAACACCGCCGGCCCATCACCGGCGTCGGCAAAGCGCAGGTCAAGCCCGCACGCTTCGCACTTCTTGGCGATGGTGAGAAAACCCGAAAACAATTTGCCCTTGCCGCAGGCCGGGCAGCATCCCGTTGCTGCCACCCGCAGCGCCGATATGTGCCCTTTGTCGGTAACAACGCTGCTCATGGATCAAATGAATCTCAGACAATTGCAGGTTGCGACCGTGGCCCTCACGCGAGCTCGGGTCAAGGTCAAGTTACGTACGAGGCTTATACAGACACTGAGCAAACCCGACAGGCCGCTGCCGGCAGCTATGCGCCGGGCGCCGGTCCAGCCCCTAGCACATAAATGCAAGCGAACAGGAACAACCAGACCACGTCGACGAAGTGCCAGTACCAGGCCGCCGCCTCGAAGCCGAAATGCTGCTTGGGCGAGAAGGCGCCGTTCATCGCGCGATAGAGGCAGACGGCCAGGAAGATGGTGCCGATGATCACATGGAAACCATGGAAACCGGTCGCCATGAAGAACACTGAGCCATAAAGATGGCCGCCGAACGGAAAGCCGGCATGCAGGTATTCCCAGGCTTGGCAGCACGTGAACAGGAAGCCGAGGACCACAGTGGCTGCAAGCCCCCAAATGAGGCCTCGGCGATTGTTCTCAAGCAGCGCGTGATGGGCGGCGGTCACCGTAGTGCCCGAGGTCAGCAGGATCAGCGTGTTGACCAGCGGCAAGCCCCACGGATTGAAGGTGTGCTTGAAAACGTCGTTGGGAACCGGGGGCCATTTGCCGCCCAGAAAATCATTGCGCTGGACCAAGCCAACGATATTGCCGGTGGCCTGCAGCGTGGAGCTGCCGTCGGCGCCGGTGATGTGCGCGAGCAGCGGATGCACGTCGGCCGGATACAAGGCGGCGTTGAAATAGCCCCAGAACCAGGCAACGAAGAACATCACCTCGGACGCGATGAACAGCAGCATGCCGTAGCGCAGGTGCAGCTGCACGACGGCCGTGTGATCGCCGCCGTTGGCCTCGCTGATAACGTCGCGCCACCACAGGATCATGGTCAAGGCGACGATCGCCAGGCCGGGATAAACGTACCAGAGGTGGGGCGTCCCCGCCTTGTGCGAGATGAAGTAGTTGATGGCGCCGACCGCCAGCACCAGCGCACCGGCCGCCCCAAGCAACGGCCAGGGGCTCGCCGGGACGAGATGGAAATCGTGCTCTTTGCCGTGATGTGCGTCTGCCATGCTCGCCTCTCGGAAGTGATTTTCGCGGGGTCCGTCAGGAGCCCTTGACTGTCTTGGGTGTCGGGGACGCAGCAACGGCGGGCGGTGGTTCGTCCGGCGTTGCAAAGAATGTGTATGACAAGGTGATGTCGTGAATGTCTTCGGCGCCAGGTTCCTTGACGATCGCAGGATCGACGAAGAAAACCACCGGCATCTCGACCCGCTCGCCCGCCTTCAGGGTCTGCTGGCTGAAACAGAAGCACTGGATCTTGTCGAAGAACCGCCCGGCGATCTCCGGCGTCACGTTAAAAGTTGCATTGCCACTGACGGTCTTGGCGGTAGGGTTGTAGGCCGAAAAATAGGCCATCGTGGTTTCGCCGATCCGAACGGTGAGCGCGTTCTGCAGCGGCTTGAACTCCCACGGCATGCCGGCGCCGGTGTTGGCGTCGAAATGGACAGTGATCTTGCGGTCGAGGATCTTGGTGCCATTGCCAGCCACCCGCTGCGTCGTGCCGTTGAGGCCGGTGGCCTGGCAGATCAGCTTGTAGATCGGCACGGCGGCATAGGCGGCCCCGACCATGCCCGCGAACACGGCCACGAGCACGCCCGCCACCAGGCGATGGCGCCGGGTCAGACCGTCTGTGCTGTGATGGTTCGGGGCCGTCATGATGCGGGCGACGTCCTAGTGGTGCAGGCCGAAGCGTACGATGGTTGCGGCGTAAAAAATCACGACCAGGGCGCCGAGCCCGATGGCGATGGCGATCGATCGTGTGCGCTTGTTACGGTCCATGACGTTACCTCACCCAACTGGCCAACAGCGGCCCGGCGACGTGCTCAAGCAGCAGCACGCCGAACAAAAGCGTCAGATACATCAGCGAGAAGCTGAACAAGCGACGCGCCGCCAAAGTCGCCGGCATGCCTTCGGTTTTCCGATACACGTCAATGGCAAGCGCCAGGAACACGGCACCCGCCGCAATCGCGACGACTCCATAGGTTGTGCCGCCAAGCCCGGTGAGGACCGGAGAGACGCCAACCGGAACCAGCACAAGCGTGTAAAGAAGGATGTGCAGACGCGTCACCGCCGGCCCCGAGACGACCGGCAGCATCGGCACGCCGGCGCGCGCGTAGTCGCTGGAACGGTTCAAGGCCAGCGCCCAGAAATGCGGCGGCGTCCAAAGAAAGATGATGGCGAACATCAACAGGCTGTCGAGGGCGACGCCGCCCGTAACCGCGGCCCAGCCGACCATGGGCGGAAAGGCACCCGCCGCGCCGCCGATGACGATGTTCTGCACCGTCCGGCGCTTCAGCCACATGGTGTAGAACAGGACGTAATAGGCAATCGTGAAGGCGAGCAGCCCGGCCGCGACCCAGTTCACCGTCAGGCCGAGCGTCAGCACCGAACCCGCCGACAACACCAGCCCAAAGCCGAGCGCATCGCCCGGTTCGATCCGTCCCTGCGGGATCGGCCGGCCGGAAGTGCGCGCCATGCGTGCGTCAATATCGGCGTCATACCACATGTTGAGCGCGCCCGAGGCTCCCGCGCCGACCGCGATGCAGAAGATCGCGATCACCGCCAGCACGGGATTGAGATGCCCAGGCGCAGCCACCAGCCCGACCAGCGACGTGAACACAACCAGCGACATCACGCGCGGCTTCAGGAGCGCGATATAGTCGCCCACCGAGCCGCCATCGGCCGCAGTCGATGACGTGAGGTGGTTCCTAGCCGTGTCGATCGCCATGCTCGGTCCTCCGGACTAACGCCTACGAAATACGCGGCAGCGTCGAATACTGATGGAACGGCGGCGGCGACGACAGCGTCCATTCCAGCGTATCGGCGCCGACACCCCATGGGTTATTGGGAGCGGGCACGCGGCGCATGAACGCGCTGATGATGCAGTAGAGGAAGACCGCCACACCCAATGCGCTCATCAGCGAGCCGTAGGTAGAAATCTGGTTCCAGCCCACCAGCGCGTCCTGATAGTCCGGAACGCGGCGCTGCATGCCGGCGGCGCCCAGGAAGTGCTGCGGGAAGAAGGTAATGTTGGCGCCAAAGAACATCAGCCAGAAGTGCAACTTGGCCAGGCCCTCATTGTACATGTAGCCAGACATCTTCGGGAACCAGTAGTAGAAGCCGCCGAAGATCGAGAACACGGCGCCTAACGACAACACGTAGTGGAAGTGCGCGACGACGAAATAGGTATCCTGATACGACCGGTCGATGGCCGCGTTGGCCAGGATGACGCCGGTGACACCTCCCAGCGTGAACAGGAAGATGAAGCCGATGGCCCAATACATCGGCGCGCGGAAGCTGATCGAGCCACCCCACATGGTGGCGATCCAAGAGAACACCTTTACGCCCGTCGGGACGGCAATGACCATGGTCGCGAACACAAAGTAGGCCTGCGTGTTCACGTTGATGCCGGCGGTGTACATATGGTGCGCCCAAACCACGAAGCCGACCACGCCGATCGCGACCATGGCGTAGGCCATGCCCAGATAGCCGAACACAGGCTTGCGCGAGAAGGTGGACACGATCTGGCTGATCATGCCGAAGCCGGGAAGAATGAGAATGTACACTTCCGGATGGCCGAAGAACCAGAACAGATGCTGGTAGAGCAGCGGATCGCCGCCGCACTCGGCGTTGAAGAAACAGGTGTTGAAGTTGCGGTCCGTCAGCAACATCGTGATGGCGCCGGCCAGCACCGGCAGCGAGAGCAACAGCAGGAACG
>JAYUAJ010000120.1:0-12423 GCA_043741375.1 Hyphomicrobiaceae bacterium
TGGTTGGTCTTCGATCGCCCGACGGGAACCGAAATGACGATGCCCGCCTCTTCCAGCTCCTTCAAGCGCTTGGATAGCAGCGAGGGCGACATCAGCGGAACGCCGCGCCGCAGATCGTTGAATCGCTTGGTGCCGCATAAAAGTTCGCGCAACACCAATACGGTCCAGCGCGAACACACGACCTCGGCGGCCATGGCGACCGGGCAGAACTGTCCGTAACTCGCCTGGGAATTGCTTGTGGACATGCTGGCCTCCTTGCAGATCACCCCGCTGCCCTTAGTACAAATACTATAGCGCGGCCCATGGTCAACGCTGTGTCAGGCTAAAACCTTCCCGCGAAACGTGCAGTTTCGTGACGAGCGGGCAAGCGGCCATAGGATCCAGTACAGTTTCAGGACTGGAGACGATCTGGAGCAAGGCGCAGCTTGGGGGCATCAGGAGCCTCAAGGAGTTCCCCCAATGACCGCATCGGCAGTGCTCAACCTCGTTTCTGAATCGCACTCCATTCTCGACATCGCCAAAGGCTTGGGCCCAGACTTTGCCGTCCGGGCCGACGCTTCGGACGCAGACGATTGTTATGTTGCCGAGAACATGGCCGATCTGAAGGCTGCAGGCCTCATGGAAGCCGGCGTTCCACGCGAACTGGGCGGCGGAGGCGCTGGCGTCGATGAATTGGCGGCCATGTTGCGCACTATTGCGTATTCCTGCGGCTCGACCGGCCTTGCCTTTTCCATGCACACGCATCAGGTCGCCATCCCGGCTTGGCGCTGGACACATCAGAAGGTCGCCGCGGTCGAACCGCTCTTGAAGCGCATCGCGGCCGAGCGGTTTCAACTGCTCTCGAGTGGTGGGTCCGATTGGATCGGCGGCTCGGGCAAAGCCGAAAAGGTGGACGGTGGCTATCGCATCACCGGACGAAAAATCTTCACCTCGGGCGCACCGTCAGGAAACTTGCTTATGACCGGAGCGATCCTTGAGACGCCCGAGGGACTGATGGTGCTGCACTTCGGCGTGCCGATGTCCTCGCTGCAAGTGAAGGTGCTCGATACTTGGCACGCCATGGGCATGTGCGGCACTGGCTCGCATGATGTTACGATTGACGGCTATGTGGTGCCAGAAGCGGCGGTGGCGGTAAAGCGCAAGGCGGGCGAGTGGCATCCCCTCTTCCACATCATCGCCACCATCGCCTTCCCTCTCGTCTACAGCGTCTATCTCGGGGTCGCCGAAAGCGCTCGCGATATCGCCATCGGACATGCCAAGCGCAAGGGACCGGGCAAGCACAGTGTGGAACTGGCTGGGCGCATGGAGACGCAACTCGCGGGCGCGCGCCTGGCGGTTGAGTCCATGCTGGCGGCTGTTCGCCTGAATGCACCCTCGGCCGAGACGGTCAATCAAGTGATGATCGGGCGCAGCTTGGCTGAGCGGCATGCCATCGCGTCGGTTGAACTCGCGATGGAGTTGGCTGGCGGGGTCGGGTTTTACCGCTCTGCCGGGCTGGAGCGGCGTTTCCGCGATATCCAGGCAGCCCGGTTTCATCCTCTGCAGTCCGGTCCACAGGCGGAATTTGCTGGCGCCATGGCGTTGGGATTGCCAGTGAGCACCATTTACTGACGGCTTGCTGATTGACCTCGCAGTGCGGGCGCGGTTCTCAGCACATCCCGGCCTGCTTGAGATAATTGTACGCTACAATAATCTCACGCAGCCGGTCCTCGGAGGAGCGGTCGCCGCCGTTGGCGTCGGGGTGGTGGCGTTTCACCAGCTCCTTGAACCGGGTTTTGATCTCCGGCTTGCTCGCACGGTCGTCCAGGTTCAGGGCACGCAGGGATTTGCGCGCCATGTTGCCCACGGTTGGACGATCAGCATCCAGATGGACCCTGGCCTTCGCTCCGCCCAGGGGATCGCCGGGCCGCCTGCCGCGCGCGGCCATGCGCTCGGCAAATCGCAAGCGCGGATCGGATGCTGCCGCTGCCCCGGGCGGGGCGCTGGCGTTGGCCCCTGCTGCCCAGGTGGGGCGGTGGCCGGTGGCGGCCGATTTCTGGAACGCCTCCACCTCAGCGTCGCTCATGCCGTCGAAATAGTTGTAGCTCTTGTTGTACTGCTGAACGTGGTTCAGGCAGAACCGGAAGAACAACCCGTCCCGCCCGCGTCCCTGCGGCGCGCGGTGGTGGCCTGGCTCGGTGCATCCGGACCATTGGCACGTGCCGATGGTCTCGGCCCTGGGCGGCGCCGACCCGTTCTTGACGCGGATGCTATCGAAGTATTTGGAGTCCAGTTTCATGGCCCGGCGATTATGTTCTCGCTCTCGCGCAGGCACAAGATGGCCCGGCGTGAGCGCAATTCAAGGCGTTGCTTTGTGGCCTCACGGGCTTGCCAACGGCGCTCCCGTATGGTGTCCTGAGAGTTTGCGCTGTAAGTTGTGAAGGTCAGCTGAATGACGATGGAAATGCGCATCCGGGACAGGCTGATGACCGCATTATCCCCAACCATTCTTGAGGTTTCGAACGAGTCGAGCTTGCATCACGGCCATGCCGGATCGCCCAACAGCGGGCAGAGCCATTTTCGCGTTTACATCGTTGCGGAAATATTTTTAGGGTGCTCGCGGCTGGAGCGGCATCGGATCGTCAACGAGGCTCTCGCGCAGGAATTGGCCTCAGGGGTGCATGCGCTGGCCATCAAAGCTGAAGCTCCGGCCGAGCGGAGTTAATTTTTCGTTAAGGCGGGTCGGACAGGGTTCACCGGTTGCACCAACTCGCGGCCCAGCCATGCTTCCTGCCATTGTTGACATGACGTTGCCCGATATGGCGGCAATCCTACTGGTGAGCTGCGTCCCACTGCTCCTGGTCATTGCCAGCTGGCGCTTTGTTGCGCCGCGAGGCGCTGCCCGCTCGCGCCCAACTCCCGGTCGCGCGACCAGTTCGCATTTGGGTGGAACGCCCTTGGGCCTGGCCGGACAATGGCTGGCGCAGGAGCGGCGTATCACATCGGGCATCGACCGGCAGACGGCGGCGGTCCGGTTACACCAACAGGTAGCCTTGCAGATCGGCGCGCTCGACTATGAGATCGATCGGCTTTGGCGCGAGACGCGCGCGCTGGGATCGGCCTTGGACCGGCGCCCGAGCGTCAACTCATTCTACCCATCAGCGTACACACGACGACCGAACGTGCCGGGATCCGCAGCGTTCCTGACGGCGGGCTATGGGCGGCGTCCCGAAGCCATGGCGTCGTAGTGAGTGCAATCTGCCAGGCCTCGCCGGGCGGCAGCGATGGCAGGATCGCTCCGGCATCGAACTGCCGCCGATTGAACCACAGACAGAGCCGATCGGGCGCATCGCCGCGATCCTCCGCATCCTGCAGGTAGAGCCCGAACACGTCAGCGTCCCCCCAGTCGGCGCCGGTCATGGCCACTCCGTCGGGGCGCAGCCAGGTGGCGTCGGGTGGTCCGCCGTCGATCCCCGGGCTGCCGGTGAGGAAGCGGTCGGCGCGCAGCAGCGGATGCCGCTCGCGCAGATCGGCCAAACGGCCGGTCAGCCCGATCAGGTTGTCGTCCGCATGCACCCAATCCAGCCAGGTGATGGCGTTGTCCTGAGCATAGGCGTTGTTGTTGCCGTCCTGGCTGCGGCCCATCTCATCGCCGGCCGTCAGCATCGGCGTGCCACGCGATAGGAACAGTGTCGCCAGCAGCGCGCGGGTGTCGCGGGTGCGCGCGGCGCGGGTCGCTGGATCGACGGTGGCGCCTTCGGTGCCGCAATTCCAGGACCAGTTGTCGTTGCTGCCGTCGCGGTTGTTTTCCCCGTTGGCCTCGTTGTGTTTGCCCTGATAGGCCGTCAAATCCGCCAGCGGGAAACCATCGTGGGCGGCGATGAAATTGACGCTGGCCGACGGCGGACGACCGCTGCCTGCGTACACGTCAGCCGAGCCGGTGAGCCGGGTCGCCAGCGCGCTGGTTGCGCCTCGATCGCCGCGCCAGAAGCGCCGCACGTCGTCGCGGTAGCGGTCGTTCCATTCCATCCAGGGGCTTGGGAATTGCCCCAAACGGTAGCCGCCGGGTCCGACATCCCAGGGCTCCGCGATCAGCGTGACGGACGAAAGCTCCGGGTCCTGGCGGATAGCCGTGAGCAACGGGGCCTCTGGCGTAAAGCCGGTGGCGAGTCGTCCCAAGACCGGCGCCAGATCGAAGCGGAAGCCGTCAAATCCCAGCCGTACCCAGTGGCGCAGCGCGTCCATCGCGAGCTGCACCACGGCCGGGCGGTCGAGCGCGACGGTGTTGCCGCACCCGGTATCGTTGATCATGCGACCCGGATCATCCGTAGCGTGACGGTAGTACGTGGTGTTGTCGAGTCCCCGCAACGATACGATCGGCCCCATATCGTCGCCCTCGCCGGTGTGGTTCAACACCATATCCAGCAGTACGCGAAGTCCGGCATCGTGCAGTTTGCTGAGCGTGTTGGACACCTCGCGGATGCCGCCCGGAGCCAGTCGCGGGTCGGGCGCGAGAAACGAGATACTGTTATAGCCCCACGCATTAGAGAGTTGGAGGGCGCTGAGGTGCCGTTCATCGATCCAGGCTGTCAGCGGCATCAACTCGATGGTATCGGCGCCGATGCGTTTGAAGTGCTCAAGGACGGCCCGGCTGGCGAGCGCGCCGAAAGTGCCGCGCAAATTCTCGGGCACGCCCGGGTGCAGCTTGGTGAAGGCCTTGACGGAAATCTCATAGACGAAGCCCGGACGTTTTGCGGCCGGCCGGGGGCGCGCGACTGGCGGGCGTGCGCGAACCATCGCCTTTGGAACCAAGGCAGCTGTATCCAGGCCTGCCGAACGGGGCAGCGCCAGTTCAGCATGATAGGTGAACGGACGATCCAATTCCAATGCGTACGGATCAACCAGCAGTTTTGCCGGATCGAAACGCTGACCGCGTTCCGGCGCCCACGGACCATCAGCGCGAAGGCCGTAGCGCGCGCCCTCGGTGATACCAGGAATGAAGCCAAAATGGATGTCGCCACGGCGCGACGGCATAGGGATGCGGGCCGTTTCGGACGCACCCAACGCATCGTACAGACAGAACCAGATCCGCGTGGCATGGCGCGAGACCACGGCGACGTTGATCCCGCCGGGGACGAGCGTAACGCCGAGCGGCGCCGGAGTGCCTGCGGAAGGCTCGAATTCGATCTCTGACATGGCGCCCCCGCAGTATCACACGTCCCTTACCGAAGACCTCTGCAAAATTGGCCGGGGGAAGTCGAGTCAGAATGAGCGCCGGGACGCCGCACTGGGCGATCTCTCTCCCTCCCGCATCCGTGACTTGCCAGATGCAGTTGCATGGATCAGTCTGCGCGCGTCCACGGTTTCCCACTAGCGTTTCACCTCACGAAACCGGACCTCCCCGCCTCCAATCTTCAAGGAGTCACCAATGAGCCTCGCAATTTCCCGCCGTGACCTCATCGTCTCTGCCGGACTAGCCGCCACAGTCTTCGGCCTCGACAAGCGGTTTACCATTCTCGGCGCTTCGCCGGCCGCCGCCGCAACCGCCACCGAAGCCGGCTTCTACAAATTCAAGGTCGGCGATGTCGAAATGACTGCGCTCTACGACGGCGTCTGGGAAAAGGACCACGATCCCGGATTCATCAAAGATGTCAGCGTCGAGGATACAAAGAGGGCCCTCACAGCAGCGGGGCTGCCGGACGACAAGGTTCGCATCACCTTCTCGGTCATGATCGCCAAGATTGGCGGCAAGTACGTCATGTTCGACGCCGGCACCGGCGGGCAGGTCGCGCCCACCGCGGGTCTCATGATGAGCAAGGGCATGGCGGCCGCTGGCATCGACCCCGCCAAGATCGAAACCATTGTCGTCACCCACATCCATCCCGATCACGTGTTCGGGCTGCTCAGCAAGGACAACACGCCGGTGTTCCCGCAAGCCGAAGTGATTGTCGGAGCCAAGGAGCACGCGTTCTGGACCGATGCTGCGCTCGCCGGCAAGATGCCCGAGGGCATGAAAGGCATGATCGATCGCCAGCAGCAGGTCTTTGCCGCACTCAAGAATGTACGCAAGATCGAAGCGGACACGGAAATTCTTCCCGGTGTGAAATCGGTCGCCACCAACGGCCATACGCCCGGCCACACCTCGTTCCAACTATCCTCCGGCAAGGACGTGCTCTACATCCTCGGCGACGTCTCGAACATTCCGGCGTTGTTCCTGAAGCATCCGAACTGGCACGTGCAGTTCGACATGGACGGCGACATGGCCGAAAAGGGCCGCCGTGCCATGATGGATCGGGCTATCGCCGAAGGCGCGATGATCATGGGCTACCACTATCCCTTCCCGGCCGCCGGCAAGGTCGTGAAAGACGGCGACGGCTACACCTTCACGCCAGCGGCTTAGCATCCGGCGCGAGGCCGGCCGCGTCCCAGTTTCCGGACCGGCCGGCGTCCTGTCTGGCTAGCTGCCTCCTGGGTCTCTCGCTAGCCAAGGACGATTTCAAGCGAACGCGGCGAAAGTCTGTCGACCGGCCCACTGCGCTGTGCTTAAACCTGCCGTGCGACGCGGGCGGCGTTTGCCAGTGCGTGCCACCGTGGCACGTGCTAATGCTCAGCCCGCTCCCCAACGGCATGACGCTTGGTTTTGCGAAAGGATCCGACAATGAATCTCGTCTCGATTATTATGCAGATGCTCACACCAGAGCTGATTGGCAAATTGGCCACCGGCATCGGCGGCGACAAGTCCCTGGTCGGCAAGGCCGCCGGAGCCCTGATTCCCTCCATCCTGGGCAGCCTGGTGGGCGTTTCTGCGCAGCCCAATGGCGGATCGCTGATCACCAACGCCATCACCAAGCTCGATCCTGGCCTGATGGGCAATCTCGGCAGCGTGCTGGGCGGGGCCGGGCAGGGCGCTCTCGCCACCACCGGTACGAATATCTTGGGCTCGTTGCTGGGCAATTCTGCCCTCGGTCAGCTCGCGGGCGCAGCCGGCAAATTCTCCGGACTGGGCGATGCCGCGAGCAAGGGTTTGATCGGCGCCCTGGTGCCAGTGGTTCTGGGCACCTTGGGCCAGCAGCAGAAGCGCGATAACCTCGACGGCAGCGGCCTCACGCGGTTGCTCGCCGATCAGAGGTCGAACATCCAGGCGGCAATGCCGGCTGACTTCGCCAAGCATCTGTCCGGCACCGGCCTGCTCGATGGCGCGATGGGAACGATGACCTCAGGTGCGGCCAAGGCCGCCGCCTCGTCCACCAGCTCGGTATCCTCGGCGGCCAAATCCGTCAGCTCCACGGCAGCCCGTACCGCCGAAGCGGCGGAGGGCGGTTCGAACTGGCTTTACTGGCTGCTCGGCCTCGTTGCCCTTGCCGCCATCGCTTGGTTCCTGGCCGGTCGCGGCACACCAGTCGCCCCGACGGCTCCCGCGATGACCGCCCCGGCCATGATCAAGGTGGGCGACCTCGACGTTACCGGCACGTTCAACGGAGCCATCAGCAAGCTGACGACGGCCTTGCCGACCATCAAGGACGAGGCCACCGCCAAGGCGGCCTTGCCGAGCTTGACGGACGCCCAGGGCGCCTTCGACAAGATTGCCGGCGTGGCGGGGCAGATCCCGGCCGAAGGCAAACCCGCGCTGCAGGGCCTAGCCAAGACGGCTCTCGCGACGCTTGGCCCGATGGTCACGGCGGCGCTTGCCAACTCCGCCGCCGGCCCGATCATCAAACCGGTGCTCGATGCCATCATGGCTAAGCTCGACGCCATGTCGAAGTAGTCTCACGTTTGACTGAGGACTGATGATGGGCGCCGGCCTTGCGGATTGCAAAGCCGGCGCCCATTTTGTTTTGAGGCCCGCTGCTCCCCTTCCCGAAAGGCTCCCCATGTCTACCGACATCGAACTGGCGCTCGACAAGCGCGATCTGTCTCGCCGGGTCTGGCGTTGGCGCATCATAGCAGGTGTGCTTGGGTTGGTTGTGCTGGGCTGGCTCGCCAGCTCTTTCGGGCGCGGCGACGAGGATGGCGGCAGCGGCTGGTTCGGCCAAGGGGCCCACATCGCGCGCGTGTCCATCGCCGGTTTGATCACCGAGGACCGCGAACAGATCAAGCTGCTGAAAAAGCTGGGCGATGACGCCAATGTCAAAGCCGTGATGCTCGCGGTGAACAGCCCGGGCGGCACGACGACCGGCGGCGAGGTGCTCTATGGCGCCGTACTCGATCTGGCCAAGAAAAAGCCCGTGGTCGCAGTTGCCGGCACCATGGCGACGTCGGCCGCTTACATGATCAGCCTCGCCTCGGACCGTATCTTCGTGCACGGCAATACCATCACCGGGTCGGTCGGTGTCATCTTCCAGTATCCCGAAGTGGCCGAGGCGCTGGACAAGCTCGGCATCAAGATGCGCGAGATCAAGAGCGGTGCGTTGAAGGCTTCGCCCTCGATGTTTGCGCCACTCGATGAGCCCGGCAAGCAGTTGGCCGAGAGCCTCGTGAAAGAAGGTCAGGTCTGGTTCCAAGGGCTAGTGAACGAGCGCCGGCACATCACTCCAGCTGCCATCCCGGGGCTTGAGGCCGGCAGCATTTATTCCGGGCGGCAAGCGCTGACCTACAAGCTGGTCGACCAGATCGGCACCGAGGATGACGCCATCGCCTGGCTGGAAAAGGACAAGGGTATTGCCGCTAAGCTGCCTGTATTGGATCGCCGGCCACACCGTATCGAGACCTTCGGGCTGCTCGGCCAAGCCTCCGGTGGCGGGGCAGATACGCTGGCAGGCTATGCCGAAGCGGTCGCGACGCGGATTTTCGGAGACGCGAACATGACTCGCCTTCGGCTTGACGGGCTGGTATCGCTCTGGCACGTTGAAGCGAATTAATACGCCAATACAATGCGATCGCCGGTTGAGGTGCGCGGGTCGGCGTAGAGAGTGGGGAGGTTGTGGCGTGATCAAGTCTGAGTTGATCGCAAAGATTGCCGATGGCAATCATCATCTGTTTCACAAAGACATCGAGCGCATTGTCAACGTTGTCCTGGACGAAATCGTGGACGCGTTGGCGCGCGGCGACCGGGTCGAATTGCGCGGGTTTGGCGCTTTCACGGTCAAGCATCGCGAGCCGCGCACGGGCCGCAATCCGCGCACCGGACAGTCAGTGGACGTGGAAGAGAAGTTCGTGCCGTTTTTCAAGTCGGGACGCGAACTGCGCGAGCGGTTGAACCGGTCAGCAAAGGCCGCCACCAAGATGGCGGGGCGGACCGGCGGCAAGGTGGCGGTGGCCAAGGCCGCGCCAAAGCCAGCCATGGCAGCAGTGGTGCCGATGGCCGTCCCGGCCGCGCGCGCGGGTCGTCCTAAGGCGTCAGAGAAAGCGGCGAAGGGAGCGAAGTAAGTCCGATGCGACGATTCGTTACGGTGTTGTTCTGCGTGCTGATCGCGGCCCTGGTGATGCCAATCGGCGTTGCCAACCGGCAAGCGGTCACGTTGAATCTCGACCCCTTCGGCCGGGCGGCAACATCGTTTGCCGTCGACTTGCCGCTGTCCCTGCTGATGTTTGTTTTGTTCATGCTTGGCCTGCTGCTCGGCGGCGCGGCCACCTGGCTTAGCCAGGGAAGATGGCGCCGCACCGCGCGCCACAAATCGCGCGAGGCCTATCAATGGAAGGCCGAGGCTGATAGGCTGACGCGTGATCAGGTTGAAGCGGGTGCAGCCGTTCCACCAAGTTCGGGGACGCGGCGGGGCTCGCAAACGGCAAAGTTGGGATATGGACGTTAGGGCGACAGATCGGTCGAAGGTTGGCGGGGCCGTTTCGGCATCGTCTGCGTCCGGCCGTCCGCAAAGCCGCCGGCGGTCTTGGTGGCGGGCGCTGGGCTCGCGCTGAGACGCCGGGTCGCACCAATAGGGCGGCCGAGCTGGATCCAACCCTTCCGTGACATGACGATCAGCGTACGTGGTACGCAATGCCCCTCCAAATCAAGATTTGTGGCCTCTCGACGACCGATACGCTCCTGGCGGCGCTTGACGCCGGGGCGGACTTCGTCGGCTTCGTGCACTTTTCGCGCAGTCCGCGAAACGTGGGTCCAACGGTGGCCGGCGAATTGGCTGCTGCGGCGCGAGGCAAAGCCAAGATCGTATCGCTGCTGGTCGATCCAGAAGATGCGCTGTTGTCCGATGTCATCGCGTCCGTGCAGCCGGACTATCTGCAGCTGCATGGCCGGGAGACCAGCGACCGGCTCGGCGAGATCGTCGGACGTTTCGGCACGCACGTCATCAAAGCCATCCCGGTCGCAACGTCCGACGACGCGGCCAAGGCGGCGCCCTATCGAGGCGTCGCCGACTTCATACTGTTCGACGCCAAACCGATGCCGGGCGAGCTTCCCGGTGGCAACGGCGTCGCCTTTGACTGGCGCGCCATCGCGGGCGAGGCGGACAAGGGACCGTTCATGTTGTCCGGCGGGCTAACCCCCGCAAACGTCGCCGAGGCGATCAGGCTGACGCGGGCGACAATGGTCGACGTGTCGTCCGGCGTCGAAAGCGCGCCGGGACAAAAGGATCACCAACTCATTCGAAAATTCATCGCGGCGGCCCGCTCCGCCTAACTGTTAAGGACTCCCGACATGCCCGCTACCCAAAAGCTGAACAGTTTTCGTACAGGTCCCGACGAGCGCGGCCATTTCGGCCTCTATGGCGGACGCTTCGTCGCCGAGACCCTAATGCCGAACATCCTGGAGCTTGAGGCAGCTTACGAGAAGGCCAAGAAGGATCCGGGCTTCGCAGCTGAACTCAGCAATCTCAACACGCACTATACGGGCCGTCCGTCCCCGCTCTATTTTGCCGAGCGGCTGACCGAGCACCTGAAGGGCGCAAAAATCTACTTCAAGCGCGATGAGCTGAACCACACCGGATCGCATAAGATCAACAATTGCCTCGGGCAGATCCTGCTGGCGCGCCGCATGGGCAAAACGCGCATCATCGCCGAGACAGGCGCGGGCCAGCATGGCGTGGCCGTGGCGACGGTCTGCGCGCGCTTCGGCCTGCCGTGCGTGGTCTACATGGGCGCCGTCGACATCGAGCGGCAGAAGCCGAACGTGTTCCGCATGAAGCTGCTGGGTGCCGAAGTGCGTCCGGCGACCTCGGGCAGCGCGACGCTGAAGGACGCCATGAACGAAGCTCTTCGGGATTGGGTCGCAAATGTTCACGACACGTATTATATCATCGGCACCGCTGCCGGCCCGCATCCCTATCCGGCGATGGTGCGCGATTTCCAATCCATCATCGGCAACGAAGTGCGCGAGCAGATGATGGCGGCTGAGGGGCGGTTGCCCGATACGCTGGTCGCCTGCATTGGCGGCGGCTCCAACGCCATCGGTCTGTTCCATCCGTTCCTCGATGATAAATCGGTCGCCATCTACGGCGTGGAGGCGGCCGGCCATGGGCTCGATGTGCCGAACGGGCACGCGGCCTCCATGAACGGCGGCAAGCCTGGCGTGCTGCACGGCAATCGCACTTATCTGTTGCAGGACGCCGACGGACAGATCATGGAGGGTCACTCGATCTCAGCGGGCTTGGACTATCCCGGCGTGGGGCCCGAGCATTCCTGGCTGAAGGATACCGGGCGCGTGACCTATGTTTCCGCCACCGACAAGGAGGCGTTGGACGCGTTCCAGCTTTGCACCAAACTGGAAGGCATTATTCCCGCGCTAGAGCCGGCGCATGCGTTGTCCTATGTGCGGAAACTTGCGCCCAAGATGAAGAAGAAAGATCTGTTGGTCATGAACATGTGCGGGCGCGGTGATAAGGATGTCTTCTCGGTGGCCGATCATCTTGGCATGACGATGTAGGGGTGTGTGATGCGGCGTGATGAAGTTATTGAAAAACTGCGAAATCAGGAAAGTATGCTGCGCGCGCGCGGTGTCGACTCCCTCTATCTTTTCGGGTCGCACGCACGCGATCAAGCCAAACCAAGTTCTGATATCGACCTTTTCATTGATCGGAGTCCCGGCGCGCGCCTGTCGCTCGTTGGGTTGATCGGCATCGAACTCGACCTTGCTGATTTGCTTGCGGCAAAAGTGGACCTAGGTACACGGATCGGTCTGCATCCCTCGATTCGCGTTGACGTTGAGCGCGCCGCGATTAAGGTTTTTTGACTATGACCCGAAGTGTGGCCGATCGGCTTAGTGACATTTTGGGCGCAATCGACAAGGCGAAGCGCCTTGCTCGTCGGCGCGGCAGCCTGTCAATGACTGATGCCACGACTATCAAAATATTGATCAAGAGATTGTCTGGGACATTGCCAAATTCGACCTCGACGAGCTTGAAGTTGCAATCCGTTCAATCCAGAAATTATTAGGATCGGTTATGAGCACGTCGTCCCGCATCGAATCCCGCTTTGCCGAATTGGCCATCCAAAAGCGCGCTGGGCTCATCACCTTCATCACCGCAGGCGACCCAGACCTAGCAACCTGCCGCG
>JAYUAJ010000121.1:0-2233 GCA_043741375.1 Hyphomicrobiaceae bacterium
GTCGGGCGGCATCAGGAACGGCTGGCTGCGATCGGATGGGATAAATCTTGTCATCCCAAGTGTTTACCCGATTCGCGGCCAAAGCCCCACAGGCTGCTAGCCCTCCGATGCCGTGGCCAATAAGCCCGCGCGCCCGATCACGAGCGAGGCGCACAGGATGGCCATCTCTGCCGCTGGTTTGTGGGTGCCGGCCTCGTACAGCCAGGCCATCACATCCGCGCGCGATGGTCCGCCGGGCTGCACAGCCGTCTCGATCAGGATGGCGAGATCGGACTGCGAAATTTCAGCCCTGCGCAGTCGCATCGACAGCGGCCGAAGCGGACCGGCCAACCGCTCCATGTTCCGCGTCAACTCCGGTGACCGGCGGACGCTGTAGACCTCTCCGCAAACGGTCAAATCGGTAGTCTCGGACACGCGGGCTTCTATGGTTTTGGCGAATTCGGTCATGCTGGCGTTCTCCGTGTTCGAAACCTAATGGATCGCGGTTTGATCGACTGAAGGCTTGGCACTGCCTGCTGCATCTTCGGTCACCGCCTGGTTTAGCCGGGTGATTTCCCGCTGCACCGCGATCTGGATGAATTCGGCGTGGTGCTTGATCAACGATTGGATGATGCCGGCCACGCTCAAGTTGACGTGCGCCAGCGGCCAATGCTCCTCGCCCCATTCCGATCGGGAGTTGGCGATCGAAGTGCACCGAGCCGCCAGCATCTCGACTTCAGCCACGGCCGCATTGAGCGGTGTCATATCCAGCGCCGCCTGCAACGCATCGTCTTTGGTCTTGATCGTGGTTTCTGACATTTCATGTCCTTCAATAATGAGGTCCGAAGCGAATTTCGCCCGCTGACGAATGGTTCAATCGTCGGAACTGCCGGTGAAACCCAGGTTTTCGGAAGCCCGAAATTCAGGTCGCAACCGCACGGCGAGCCGGCGCGCTGTCCCGTCGGTGCGATCGAGTAGATACTGGAGGTCGGTCAGCCGCCGACCGAACGCCGTGGTGTTTTTCGCTGTTTCCCCCGACGTTTTGCACCAGGCTCATAGGCGCGAAACAAATCCCGAAACAACTCGTCGTGATCCGCGACCCGTTCACAGCATTCGGACATGAATACACCGATCGAGTCCATATCGGAGAAATAGGCTGCGGTCGCGGCCTCGATCGCGGGAGACATCGCCAGCCCTTCCTCGCGCCAGAGCGCCAGCCCTTCGAGCGTAATTGCTCACCCCCCGACTGCGCTTGGCCGCGCTGATCAGGCTGCGGTGGGGGCCGGCGCGCTGCTGGCGAGCGCCGTGCGGATGGCGTCCAGCGCGGTCTGGCCGTTGAGGCGGCCGGTGGCGACGACCGAGCAGATGTTGGCATAGACGTCGGCGCCCCAGGTCGAGCGGAAGCCGTTGGTCACCTTTCGGAAGATCACCGAGGGTCGCAATGCCCGCTCGGAGACGTTGTTGGTCGGCGCCACGTCACGGCGCGTGACGAATACGAACAGCTTGTGCCTCACCATCCACATGGCGGCTTTCAACTTGCTTCCAGCGGTATTGGTCGGACGGGTGGCGAGCAGGCGGTCGAGGCGTCGCTCGAGATCGCGTTGATAAGTCCGCAGTGTCACGTCGGTCAGCGCGTCGCGGCGCCGCCCGATGGCACAGGCGCGCTTGAGCAGGAACCTGAAGCCCGGCGCGAACACGGTGTCGCCGGCCTCGGAAGCGAGCTTCCTCGGGACCTCGATGGCATAGCGGGCGTCGCGCAGCAGATGGGCGAGGCAGACCTGGTGCGCGTCGGCGTGCCCCGCCTGGGCGGCCAGGCGGTCGGAGACCCAGACCTGTGGCCGGGCGCCGGCGAGGAAGTCGGTGATGACGGCCTTGGCCCGCCGGGGCACGATGCGATGGTGGATGGCGCTGGCCGTGGCGAACACCCACTGCCAGCAGGTGCGGCCCTGGACGCGGGCCGAGGTCTCGTCGCAGGCGATCACGGCGGCGTGGCGCACGGACGCCTCGATGGCGGCCCCCGCGACGGCGAACGGCTTGGCCGCACGCGCGAGCATGTTCGCGATGGCGCCCTCCGAGAGGGTCAGGCCGAACAGCCCGTCGAGCATCTCGACGAGGCGGTTGTAGCTGACCAGCTGGCAGGCGTGCAGGTAGACGACCAGGGCCACGATGCCCGGCCCGAACGGGCTGCCTGGGGCCATGTCGGCCGGCGGCGTCGCGGCCACGCGCGCGTGGCAGCACGGGCAGTCGCCGCTGT
>JAYUAJ010000122.1:0-12414 GCA_043741375.1 Hyphomicrobiaceae bacterium
GGTCCACGACCGTCATTAAGTTGGTCGCCGGTCCCGCCGCGTTCCTTGATGTCCACGGCGTCGCCGCGATACTGTCCTGGCTGCGTGATGACATAGAGATCCACGGCAATGTGGTTGGCGCGCCAGCAGGTCACAACGTGGTCGTGCTGACCGTATGCTCGACCGCCTATGTTTTGCCGCGCGCCCTGTTGGGGTTCGCAGCGCTGGTGCACCTGGCGGGCGGAGCGCCGCGCCAACGGATGTTGATTGCGGGGCTGGCCGCTGGGCTTCTGGTCATCGCCGTCAATCTCACCCGACTGTCGGTCATGGCATGGTCCACCGAACACTATTGGTTTATGCACGGCCCAATCGGCGCAAACATCGTTGACGCAACCCAGACGTTGGCCGTTGTTCTGGTTGCGATATGGGCCGCCAAGTGAAGCTCGCTGGGAACGTGCTGACAGTTGCCATTGCCGCGGCCATCGTCGCCGGCTTGGCCGTTAAGACACAGCGTTACGGTCCGCAGTTCTCGGCCGGCACGAGCGGTCACGAACCCGCGCTCGCCGCTTTCATGATCCTGCACGGTTGGACTCTGGTTCCCGATAAAAGCCCCGGGTATCCTTTCGTTTCGGCGACCTTCGTCAAGACCGGCTGCAACGTTCCGGTCGTTGTGGCGCTGCTCGGCAATGTCGCCGACCTGGCCGACGACGTCAGACTGGCGTTAGGTCCCAACGTGAGGTTCCTAGAGCGCGGTCGGCGCCCGCAGGGCGCAGCGGTCGGATTGGCGCGGCGGTTTGCTGACTGGATGTCCACCCGAGACGTGCTGGCCGTCTCCCCGGCACCCCCCGTCAGTGAAAGTACCTGCAGTGGGCCAAGCTTGGACGACTGGTCGGCCGTTTGACGGTAAAAAGTCGTCGACGCGGGTTAAGATTCCTGTTTACAATTCGATCCTACCGGTACCAAACTATTGTCTTTTCCGGTTCAAGCATCGGGTCCGTAAGGTGTCGCAGTATCGCTCCACGGCTTTCTCTCTGGCACTCGTCGGCGGCCTTTTGGTTTCGGCCAATGCGTTCGCCGACAATAGTCGCCGTGGCTCTGGCCATGAGGACGGAGAGGGCTTCTACAGCGCTTGGCATCATTCCGATTGGGCCTGGGCGCGCGACTTGAGGACGATGTCCAAGTTGGCGACGGATGCCGCGAGGCGTGTGCCGTCGGCAGTGGACGTGTCCCAGGGGCTTAGTGCCGCCGCCGGCAGCGCGATCACGAGCGCAGCTGGGACGGGTCAGGGGCGCGGTGGCGCGGCTCCGGCTCCGCTGCTCGGTTTGACGCTGCTTGGGCAATTCGGCATCGGCGCCGGGCTAATCGCCGCGATCCGCCGTAGACGAGCCAGGATCGCATCGACGGTCGTTTGATAAAGCCCAGGCTGGGCGTCCCAATAGCGGTGCTAGCTTCGAAACACGTTCCGATACCCTGTCGCCGCGGGATCGAAGATCACATCGCGAGGCATCAAGGGACGTGCCATTGCGAGTCCCTCCAATGTGCGGCAGCGTGACAGTGCCACGTAGGCCTGACCGTGCGCAAACGCGCCACGGCCCATATCGATATAGACGTGGTTCAGCGTCAGCCCCTGCGCCTTGTGGATGGTGAGCGCCCAGGCCAGCCGCAACGGCAGCTGCTTGAAGGTGCCGGCCACCTGTTCGACGATCTTGTCCTTTTGGGCGTCGTACTCGTAGCGGATCGATTCCCAGGTCGTGGGCTCTACCTCGTGTTCCTCGCCATCGATATCGATCCACACCCGGTCACCCTTCAAGGTCGTGACGCGTGCCAGCGTGCCGTTTACCCAGCGCTTGTCGGGATCGTTGCGGATCAGGATGACCTTTGCGCCTTCCTTCAGCAGCAGCGCCTGATCGGTCGGATGCGCCCCATCGGCATAGGTGCCGGTGATGGTCGCTTCGTTGATCCAATCCTGGCCGGGCAGTTTTGCTAAGAACGACTGGTTGATCTCGTTCGCCACCTGGTTGGTCGGCGTGAGAATGACGTAGGCATCTTTATTGGGCAAATCATGGAAGCGTTGCACCCGGCCGTTCAACAACGCCATGTGGTTGGCGCCCGGCGCGCCCTCGCGCAGGCCGTTCAGCGCCTCCAGGAACGGGCCGCCGGACTGGCGGAACACCGTCGTGAGTTCGATGAGACGGGACTCGCTCTCCTTCAAACCCGGCGCATCGAAGAAAAATGGGCCGCCGAATTTGTCCTCGAGATAGGCGCGCAACTCGCCTTCCTGTACCACCGGCGGTAGCTGGTGCGGGTCGCCAAACAAGACGAGGCGTACGCCGCCGAAGGGAACATTGGGCTTCTTGCGATTGAGCCGGAGCGAACGGTCGATGCCTTCCATCAGGTCCGAGCGCACCATCGACACTTCGTCAATCACCAGCGTCTTCAGCTTGCGCATCACGCCGAGCTTGCGTGAAGGTTTGATGTCGTCCGGCTTCACCAGGCGCGGCGGCAGGCCGAAGAACGAGTGGATGGTCTGCCCTCCAACCTGCACGGCGGCAAGGCCAGTCGGTGCGACCACGATGGCGCTGGTGTCCTCGTCGTCACGCAAGGCGCGCAGCAGCGTGGATTTGCCTGTGCCCGCCTTGCCGGTCACGAACAGGTGTCCGCGCCCGTTCTCGATGTAGTCGCGTGCTTCCTCGAACTCCGGCGTCGGGGTGACACCGCGCGGCCAGCGTCCCGCCCTGTGCGCTGGGGTCACGCGACGCCTTCGATGACGACGATGTCGGCGATGCCGGCGCCCGCGCGCTTGGCCTTGGCGGCGGCATATTCGGGCGAATGGAAGCAATCGATCGCAGCCTGAAAGGACGGGAACTCGATGATCACATTGCGCGCCCGGCCTTCGCCTTCGAGCACCTCGTGCTTGCCGCCACGGGCGAGGAACTTGCCGCCGAACTTGCCGAATGCCGCCGGAGTAAGCGCCACATAGCCCTGATATTTGTCCATGTCTGTGACGGTGACATGCGCGATCCAATAGCCCTTTGACATGATGGCCTCGATTTGTTGCCGGTCCTCTGGCACATTACGGGCGCAAATCGACTTGGCAAAGCGGGAAACGGGGCCACTCCCAGTATGATGACACCCACACACGTTCTGATCGGATCCGGGCTCCTGTCACGCCGGGGCAGTCGTGCCGTCAACTGGGCCGCAGCATTGGGCGGTCTCATGCCGGATGTGCCGATGTTCGTGTTGTTCGCTTGGGACCGCTTTGTCATGGGGCTGCCAGAGGAAGCGATTTGGGATGGACGGTACGGCACGGATGCCTGGCAAATCCCAGCCGGCCTTTCGCACTCATTTCCAGTTTACGCAGTCGTGCTCGCGATTGGGCTGTTCTGGCGCAATGCCGTTGTCACGGCCTACGCAGCAGCGTCACTGCTGCATGCTGGCGTGGACTTTTTCGTCCACCACGACGATGCGCATATGCAATTTCTACCGCTGTCGCGCTGGAAATTCGAATCGCCATTTTCCTACTATGACCCGCAATACTACGGCCACGTCGTTTCGAAGATCGAATTGCTGATCGCTGTCACCATGATCGTGCTGCTCTGGCGACGCTTCCCCAGTCTATGGGTGCGCGTGGCCTGCGGTGTGGCTTTGGCGGCATTTGTCGCTGTGCCGCTCTATTTCAGCCTGACGCACGAACACCCGATGTGACGGCGCTACTCATCTCGGTGAGAATGGCTTCGGCGGCGGCGCGCGGATCAGCAGCTGCGGTGATCGGCCGGCCGACGACGAGGTGGGTTGCGCCATCGCTGATGGCTTTGGCCGGGGTGGTAATGCGCGCCTGATCGCCGGCAGCGCTGCCCGCAGGACGGATGCCCGGCGTCACGATCAAGAAGTCCATCGGGGTGGCTGACCGAACCGCCGCGGCTTCCTCGCCCGAGGCGATACAACCGTCGAACCCCGCCTCCGCCGCCATGCGGGCGCGGCGTATCACCATCTCGCTCGGACTGGCGCTCAGCCCCTGCTCGGCGAGGTCGGCCTGATCCAGGCTCGTCAAAACCGTAACGGCCAGCAATTTCAGGCTGCTTGCCCCGCGACCCTTGATGGCGGCATCCAGCGTTTTTCGGTCGTGACCATGTACGGTCAGGAAGTCGATCCCACGGATAGAAATGTTGGCCGTCGCCTTTTCGACCGTGTTGCCGATATCGAGCAGCTTCATGTCGAGGAAGATCGACTTGCCCTCGGCCTTCAGGTCCTGGGCCAGATCGAGCCCGCCGCCGAACAGCAGCTCTAGGCCAATTTTGTAGTGACTGACGCTGTCGCCGAGGTGATGGACCACCCGGTTCGCTCGTGTTGCGTCGGCGAAATCCAGTGCAACAAACAAACGGTCGCGGGGATCGGTCATGCGGCCCTCGGCTCGATTCGGGAATAACCAGTTTCCGCTTCAGTCTTCGACAGCTCGAAGCCCTGCTGCATGGTGAGCCAGAAGCGCGCATCTGTGCCAAAGTATTTACCAAGCCTAATTGCGGTAACCGCAGTGAGACCTCTCCGCTCGCGCATCAATTCACTGATCTGATTTGCGGGAACGCCAATTTGACTCGCTAGCTGCCGCGCGCTGAGCGCCAGCGGTACCATAAACTCTTCTCGCAGTATCTCACCTGGATGGCAGCGAATTCGCGGCATGGCTAACCTCAATGATAGTCCACGATATCAACGTCCTTTGGCCCGTTGCCAGTCCACCGGAAACAAATCTGAAATTGATGATTGATTCGAATGCCTTTAATGCCCTGTTCGATCGCCTTTCAAGCCCTCAAGCAGATTGCCCGGCGGGGAGTTGAGATCGACAAGTGACGTAGCATAATCGAGAACCTCAAGTTTTCGCGCGGCAACTTTTTCAAACGCGCGCCAACACGCCGGGCATCTGCCGTCCTGATCCGGCCGCTGACACTATACTCGGGCCCGGCGGCGCGGGCGTATGTCTCGATCCGGGAGAGGGGATGAGCGGGCCGGCTGTCCCTCAATCAACCCACGCCCTTTCTGAGCAGGCGATTTGCGACTCACGGCTCGGATGGCGTTGCTGCAGGCGCGGACACCACCCAAAGGTCCTTGGCTTTGAGCGGCGGCTTTGCCACTATGGCGGCTTCGGCGACGGATTGCCGCGTCCAAAGGAGTGAGTCGATGATTAGAACAACAGTTGCCGCAGCCACCGTGTTGGTGGCCGGGCTCTCGGGATCGGCATTTGCCGGCCCGACGCTCGACGCGGTCAAAAAAGCCGATGTCCTCAAATGTGGCGTGAATACCGGCCTCGGCGGTTTTTCAATTGCCGATAGCGCAGGCAAGTGGACAGGCCTCGACGCGGACGTCTGCCGCGCGATCGCTGCGGTGACGCTGGGCGACGCCAACAAAGTCAAGTTCGTGCCGTTGTCGGCTCAGCAACGGTTCACCGCACTGCAGAATGGTGAGATCGATGTTTTGTCGCGCAACTCCACCTGGACGTTGCAGCGCGACACCAAGCTCGGGCTGAATTTCACCAATGTGACGTTCTACGACGGCCAAGGCTTTATGGTGCCCAAGAAGCTCGGTGTAAAGAGCGCCAAGGAGTTGAACGGCGCCACCGTCTGCGTGCAAACCGGCACCACCACAGAGCTGAACCTGGCCGACTGGTTCCGCGCCAACAACCTGCAATTCAAGCCGGTCGTCATCGAGCAGCAGCAAGAAGTGCTCGCCGCCTTCTTCTCTGGCCGTTGCGACGTCTACACCACAGATCGCTCCGGACTAGCCTCTTCGCTCAAAAACGATGCCCCCGTTGGTGGCGCGGACTATATGGTTTTGCCCGAGGTTATCTCCAAGGAGCCGCTCGGGCCAGCCGTGCGCCAGGGTGATGAACAGTGGACGGATATTGTGAAATATACCGTCTACGCTCTCATTCAGGCCGAAGAGTCCGGCCTTACGGCAGGGAATGTCGAAGAAATGGCCAAGACATCCAAGGATCCGACAATACAGGGTCTGCTCGGTGTCAAGAATCCCGAAGGCAAGACGTCTGGCAACGGCGAGGCGCTGGGCGTCGACGAGGAGTGGGCCGTGCGTGCCATCAAGGCGGCCGGAAACTATGGCGAGATCTACGACCGCAACATCAAGCCGCTCGGGCTTGAGCGCGGCATCAATGCGTTGTGGAGCGCTGGCGGACTGATGTACTCGCCGCCGCTTCGTTAGGTCCAGCACCCGCACGAGGTGTCAGGCGTCAATTGCGCCTCAGACCTCGTACGCGCTTCACTTTGCGTGGTGCCTCATTGACGTCCGTTTCGCCTCTTGCGAACACTGGTCCTCCTCCCCGGCTCCGTCCCGGCGGGGCGCTCGCCGCCATAGGCTTGCGCGCGGCGGCGGTTCTGCTGCCGTTGCTCACGGGCTACGTCGCTGGCTATGTGCCGATGGCGGCTCTGTTCGTGCTGTTCGCGGCCGGCGGACTGATTGGCGCCGTCATCGTCCCAGACCGCAACCTCAAAGGCCTCTATTGGGAAATCCTGGCGATCAGCCTGATACTTCTGCTCGGCGCATACCTCACCCACAACACCATCGTGAACCTGTCGGATCGCAAGATCGCGACGGGCTATGGCTTTCTCGATCGAGAGTCGCGCTTCGAGATCAGCGAAACCCTGATCCCCTATTCGGCAGCCTCGTCCTACGGCCGCGCCATGCTGGTCGGCTTTCTCAACACCTTGAAGGTCTCGATCATCGGTATCGTGCTGGCGACGATCGTTGGTGTGAGCGTCGGTATTGTTGGACTGACACGCAACTGGCTGGTGGCGCGGCTTTGCGGCGGCTACATCCATTTCTTGCGCAACATCCCGGTGCTGCTGCACATTTTCCTCTGGTACACGGTCATCACGAACCTGCTGCCGCCGATCCGGCTGGCGTTGTCGCCGGTCGCGGGCGTCTATCTCTCGCAGCGCGGTTTCTTCTTTCCAGTCCCGGTCCCAGCCCCGGGGTGGACCGCAGGCGCGTTTGGCCTGGCCCTCGGCGCGGTGTTGGCCGCGCTCGTCGCTCGCTATGGACGGGGACTGCTGGATGCCACGGGAAAGCCCTTCCCCTCCGGATGGATAGGGACTGCCCTGGTGGTGGGGTTGCCGGTGCTGGCATGGTTCGTCGGGGGGGCGCCGACTGCCATCAGCGTTCCGGAGTTGAAGGGTTTCAATTTCGATGGCGGGACCAGCTGGTCGCCGGAATTCTTCGCCATCCTTGGCGCGCTCGCCACTTACACGTCGGCCTATATCGCTGAAAACACGCGCGCCGGTATTCTCGCCGTGTCGCGAGGCCAGATCGAGGCAGGGCGCTCGCTTGGGCTGTCCGAGGGCGTCATCATGCGCCAGGTGATCCTACCCCAGGCACTGCGCGTGATCATTCCGCCGACCACCAACCAGTATCTCAACCTGACCAAGAACTCGTCGCTTTCGGTTGCGGTCGGCTACCCAGACCTGGTCAGCATTTCCAACACAACGCTGAACCAGACCGGTCAAGCCATCGAGTGTATTTCGATCATCATGATGGTCTACCTCTCGACCAGCCTCGCCACTTCGGCGCTGATGAATTGGTACAACCGCAGCATCAGACTGGTGGACCGGTGATGGCCGTCGGTACCGCCCAATCCGCGCCTGCCATCGCCCCGGTCGGGGGCGTTGCGTGGGTTCGTGCCAATCTGTTCTCGACACCAGTCAACACCCTCCTGACACTGCTCGGCATTGGCCTGCTGTGGCTAATTCTACCGCCCTTGATTCGCTGGGGCTTGATCAACGCGGCCTGGAGCGGCGGACTTGAGGCCTGCAAAAAGGTGCAAGGCAGCGGCGCCTGCTGGATATTCATCGCCGAAAAGTACCGGCTGATGCTGTTTGGCCTCTATCCGTACGAGGAACAGTGGCGGCCGCTGTTGATGACCGTCATCCTGATCCTGCTGTTGCTCGCCAGCATGAACCGGCAATTCTGGCGGCCGTGGCTGGCCGCCGCCTGGGTGGCGGGATATCTCGCCATGGGCGTGCTGATGTGGGGCGGCGTGCTGGGCCTGCCGTTCGTGGAAACCGACAAGTGGGGCGGCCTGCCCCTGACGCTGATCCTCACCGTCAACGCCATCGTTTTCTCGTTCCCGCTCGCCATCGCGCTCGCCCTTGGGCGACGCAGCGAATTGCCGGTCATCCGCACACTCTGCATATTTTTCATCGAGATTGTGCGCGGCGTACCGCTGCTCAGTGTCTTGTTCGTCGCAAGCCTGATGATCCCGCTGTTCCTGCCAAGTGGTATGGATATCAATAAGCTGCTGCGCGCCCAGATCGGCATCATTCTGTTCACCGGCGCGTATGTCGCCGAGGTCATCCGCGGTGGGCTGCAGGCTTTGCCCAAGGGGCAACTCGAAGCGGCCGACTCACTCGGCCTGGGCTATTGGCAGAAGACTGGTTTCATCGTGCTTCCGCAGGCGCTGAGTCTCGTCATCCCGCCGATGGTCAATTCCTTCATCGCGACGTTCAAGGATACCAGTCTTGTCATCATTATTGGGCTGTTTGATTTGTTCGGTGCTGCCAGGGCCGCCGCCAACGATCCGGCCTGGCGGCCTTTCTATGTCGAAGGCCTGTTGTTCGTCGCTTTGATCTATTTCGTGTTCTGCTATTCGCTGGCGTCTTACAGTCGCTATCTTGAGAAATTGGCCCGCAGAGGGGACGTGCGATGAGCGCCACGAACGCCGGCTCGGATATCATTCGCATCGACCATGTCAGCAAATGGTACGGTCAGTTCCAAGCGCTGATGGACGTGACTTTGAACGTAGCGCCCAAGGAACGTATCGTGATCTGCGGGCCGTCCGGTTCTGGTAAGTCTACCCTCATTCGTTGCATCAACAAACTGGAGGACTTTCAGCAGGGGTCCATCGTCGTCGATGGCACCACGCTCGACGAAAACGTCAAGAACATCGAGCACGTGCGGCGCGAAGTCGGCATGGTATTCCAGCAATTTAACCTGTTTCCGCATCTGACAGTGCTGCAAAACCTGACGCTCGCGCCGGTCTGGGTGAGGAAGATGCCCAAAAAGGACGCCGAAGTCGCGGCCATGGTCTATCTGGAACGCGTCAAGATCGCCGAGCAGGCGCACAAGTATCCGGGCCAGCTGTCGGGCGGCCAGCAGCAGCGCGTGGCGATCGCGCGCTCGCTGTGCATGAATCCGAAAATCATGCTGTTCGACGAGCCGACCTCCGCGCTCGATCCCGAGATGATCAAGGAAGTTCTGGACGTAATGGTGGGCCTGGCGCGTGATGGCATGACCATGCTGGTCGTCACGCACGAAATGGGCTTTGCCCGCGAGATCGCCGACCGTGTCGTGTTCATGGACAAGGGTGAAATCGTAGAACAGGCGCCGCCGAAAGACTTCTTTGCCAACCCAAAATCGGAGCGCACGAAGTTATTCCTTAGTCAGATACTTGAACATTGATATATGGTTATTGCCAGCACAGTGTCGCCATAATCCTGTCAGGTATTTGTAAGCTGTGATCACATATAAAGACCCGGCACGAACACAACCGCCGCATCGACCCCGCATCGATCCAACGGTTGCCGGCCAGCTTCGCCCCCTCGCTCCCGGGCTACCCCGCAACCGGGAGAGGGCGGAGCTGGCTAGACTTCCCGCGTTGCTGGAGTTGCCATGTCGGATCTGATAACCGTGGCCGCCGATCTGGGATCGGGCCAAAGTTTGTCCATCCTGTTCGTCGGCGGCATGCTGATCATCGCCACCTCAGCGATCTGGTCCGCGATCGAGCGCTATTGGGAGCGGTTGGCGCAGCGTCAAGATTTCTGACGCCCGCCGATGCTTTTGGCCATCAGCACTGCGTCCTCCGATTGACCGTCGATTGGCGGGTAATACCGCTTCCGCCATCCAACCTCGCCGAAGCCAACGTGCCGATAGAGTTCGCGCGCGGCAAGGTTGGAAGCGCGCGCTTCCAAATAGATGCGAACGATTTGCCTGCTGGCGAGTTCCAGCTCCAGCTGATGCAACAGCCTGCGTCCAAGCCCGGTGCGCCGGTGCTCGGGGGCAACGCAGAGCGCCAGAACCTCCGCTTCGTCCGCAGCGGCGAACGCCAACACGAACCCAACCGGCGAACCATCGGTGGTGTCGGCCCTATAGCCGGTGGCGGCGTCCGCCTCGATCAGGCGTTTGAGGCCGTCCCCGGTCCAGCCATCCGCCGCCGGCATGCAAAGGCGATGCAGCGCGGCCAGTCGGCCAGCAGCCCCACCCCGTATCGGAACCATGTCAGCGTCGCTCATGGGACCGGCACAGCCATCGGCTTGGCGTCGGTGTCGCGCAGATACAGCGGATCCAACGCGAGGGTGAGCGGCGCCGCGTCGGCCAGCAACGCCAGATGCCGGGCGTGCGGCTGCAGTTGCGGCAAGATCGCCACGGCCTCTCCGCCAGCGGCGGCAATGGCCTCGGCCAGCATCGGCCCGCCCGATCCCACCGCGATCACCCGGCGGCCGGTCAGCGTCTGCGCCAGCTCCGAAGGGGTGCTCAATTGCGCCGGCGCGATCGGTTCGGCAAGGCTCTGACCGAAGGCCTCGGCGTAGACCCGCCCCGCCCGCGCATCCATGGCGGCGACCAGCGCGGCGCCGGCGCGCGTTACACCCAGCGCGCCGCCCTCCAGCAGCGTCTCGGCGCGGTACGCCAGCACCGTGAGGCTGGTGAGCGTCACGACGGGTAATCCCAGCGCCAGCTTCAGCCCGCGTATGGCCGACAGCCCGATGCGCGCGCCGGTAAAACTGCCCGGCCCGATGGTGACCGCTAGCCGCGTCAGGTCGCCCATGCGCAGCCCGGCCCCGCGCAACAGCTCGTCGATCATCGGGATCAGCATTTCGGCATGACCCGTCGCCATCTCGCGATAGTCCTCGCGGATCTGCGGGGTCCCGTCGGCCCCGCGCAGCCGCAGCGCGACCGAGCAGGCGCCGAAGCAGGTCTCTATCGCGAGGGTGGTCATTTTTGCTTGCGCTCGGCGATTCCCCTCCGGGGAGCCGGCCGCCGAGCGCGGAGCAGCGGGGTGGGCGGCGCCATTAGACCGGCCGCACTTCCAAAACTTCCGGCACATAGTGCTTCAGCATGTTCTCGATGCCGTTGCGCAGGGTCGCGGTGGAGGACGGGCAGCCCGCGCAGGCGCCGCGCATGCTCAGCGACACCACGCCCGCGCGAAAACCGCGGAACACGATGTCGCCGCCGTCATTGGCCACGGCCGGGCGCACGCGCGTCTCGATCAGCTCCTTGATCGTATCGACGATCTCCTGGTCATCGGCCGAAAAATCCTCGGCCTCAGCGTCCGCCGCGTCCGAATTGGCCGCCCCCGCCACCACCGGCGCGCCGGACATATAGTGCTCCATGATGACGCCCAGCACCGCCGGCTTCAGATGCTGCCAGGCCAACGTTTCGGCCTTGGTCACTGAGATGAAGTCCTGGCCGAGGAACACGCCCTCGACGCCCTCGATGCCGAACAGGCTGGAGGCCAGCGGCGAGGCGGTTGCGTCGGTCGGGGAGCGGTAGTCGAGCGTGCCGGCTGGGAGCACGGCTTTGCCGGGGATGAATTTCAGCGTCGCCGGGTTGGGCGTGGCTTCCGATTGGATGAACATGACGGTCTCATGGGGGGCCTCGCGCGGCGGGCCGTTCGCGTTGCAGTTTGGAAACAGTCTACAGTGCGCGGCGTTTGCGGGGAAGGGGCATCGACGATGGGCGGGGCGGGGAAGGTGCGTGAGGTGCCGTGAGACGTAGGTCGGGTAGAGCGCTTCAGCGAGACCCAACGATGCCGGTCAAGATCGCGCGCGTATCGTCGGGTCTCGCTGAAACGCTCTACCCGACCTACGGCGACGAAATCGAAGTCAACCTCGGCTCCCTGGTCGCCCCCGACCAACTGACGGCGACCTACGAACTCTCGACCCTCCGCCGCGAGTCCTGGCTGCCGGCATTTCCGCTGGCGCGGCGCTAAGCGCGCGAGGGTATGGGGAGAGAGGAGGCGTAGGGGGTAGTGCCCCTACGCCTGGGGAAGCAGACCAGAAGTCGACTAAGACATACTTGGCAATCTGCAATCTGGGCTAAGAAATCGTGGCTCGAACGTCTTCAATCCACGGCATAACCTCTCTCAAATTTTCAATAAATGGGTATTTGTTAGATGGCGAAGGCCCAACTACACTGTCTTGCTGTATTCCTCGAAGAGCCCAACCATCATATTTTTCAGTTTGCGCTAGACGGAGAAGGTGGAGAAAGGACTGGCTCGTAGAGTGAGATAAAACTTCCTCAAGGTCGTGAATTGAAACGAAAAGAATTTTCCTTCTATCCCGAGCTGTGATGTTATCTGGGCTGGCGTCGGCCATTGCTGTTGCTGAGGATATGACGTGGTCCCTAAACAGCTCCCCAAGCTCCATCCATTCATCTAAC
>JAYUAJ010000123.1:0-5381 GCA_043741375.1 Hyphomicrobiaceae bacterium
CCATCAGCCGTCCGGCATGGCGCCGGTCGAGAAAGCCGGAAACCAACCGGCCTACTTCGTCGTCAGATTGAAATAGACGACGTCGGCACTCGGCCCCATCACGAAGTTTTTCACGTTGGCCCGCGCCGCCACCAGCTTGGTTTCCTGGAACATGATGATGAAGGGGCCTTCCGCCATCACCTTCTGCTGCAGGTCCTTGTACATCTGCAGGCGCTTATCCCCATCGCGCTCACGCACAGCGGCATTCGTCATCTTTGTGATCTCGGGGATATCCCAGGCATTGCGCCAGGCCAGCGGCTTGGACTTGGGCGCATCCGAATTGTCTGGGTTGCGCGCAAATGAGTCGGCGTTGGTATGGGGGTCCATGTAATCCGGGCCCCAATCGATCAGCAGCATCTGATGCTGACGGGCGCGGTACTTAGTGAGGACGGCCTTTTCCTCGGCCGGGATGATCGTCATCTTGATGCCGCCTTGGGCCATCGAGGCCTGAATAGCTTGGGCGATGTTGGTATGCGGCGCCGAATTGCGGGCATCCATCGAGATTTCAAAGCCATTCGGGAAGCCGGCTTCGGCCAATAGCGCCTTGGCCTTGGCGGGGTCGAACGTGTACATATTGGTGTCCAGCGAGCCCGGGAAGCCCGAGGGCCAGAACGACTGGTGAACGCTGAAGCCGCCCTTCAGGAACGAATTGGCCATGCCGTCGTAGTCGACGAGATAATGCAGCGCCTGAACGACTTTCGGGTCCTTGAACTGCGGCGTCTTCAGATTGAGGCCGATATAGTGCAGCGTCGCCTGTGGGATCGTGGTGACAACGATGTCCTTGTTGCCGGCGATGCCGTTGATTTGATCCGTCGTCAGATCGCGGGCGATGTCGACGTCGCCTTTTTCGATCAGCAGGCGTTGCGCGGCGGGTTCGGGCACATGGCGCACGATCACGCGGGCGAGCTTGGCAGCGCCGCCGCGGGCATTCGGATTGGCGGTCAATGAGATGGTTTCGTTTGGCTTCCAGGCTTTCAGTGAGTAGGAGCCCGAACCGGCCGAGTTGGACGTCAGCCACTTGTTGCCGAAATCGTCGGCCTCTATGTGCTGCGAAACAATCTTGCTATCGACGACGGAGGCAACCACCGACGACATCAGGCTGAGCACCAAGGATGGCGAAAAATCTTCCGTGATCGTAATTTGCAGTGTCGAGTCGTCGACGGCTTTCACCATCTTGTCGACATTGTCCTTGTCCCAGCCCAGTTGCGAGATGAGGAAAGCGGGAGACTTGTTGAGTTTTATAACGCGCTGGAGCGAGTAGGCGGCGTCGGCAGCGGTGATGGGATTGCCCGATGCGAATTTGAGGCCCGAACGGATCTTGAAGGTGAGCGTCTTGCCGTCGCTGCTGACTGTGTAGCTTTCGGCCACGCCCGGCGCGATCTTGTTGATATCGGATGGTTCAAACCGCATGATGCGGTCGTAGATGTTGGCGACGATCTCGACGCCGGTCAGCTCATAGACCTGGGCCGGGTCGAGCGTGATGACGTCGTCGATGTTCTTGGCCATGACCAAGGTGTCGGCCGGCGTTTCGGCCATGGCGAGCGGTGCCATCGCAAGCAGCACACCCGCCGCGATTGCATATTTCAAGTGTCGAAGCATTACATCCTCCAGATGGCTAGGACGGAACGGATGAGGCCGCCAAATTGAGCCTGTCCGAGTAGATGCGGCATAACAGGCTCTTTCGTGCCACATAGCAAGCACCCCGACTATGACGCCGTTTCGCGCGTAAATCCCTTGCTGGCAGCCATCAGTTCGCGCGTATACGGTTCTTGCGCCTCGCCCCGCCGCAGCCGCTCCACATCGAGAACCTCGACCAAGCTGCCCTGCTGCATGATGGCCACGCGGGCGCACAGATGCGAGACCACGCCAAGGTCATGGCTGACCAGAATGGCCGTGAGCTGATAGCTGCGGCGCAGGCGCGCCAACAGGTTGAGGATTTCGGCCTGCACCGATACGTCCAAGGCCGAAGTAGGTTCGTCCAACAGCAGGATGCTGGGCTTCAGGATCAGCGCGCGAGCGATGGCGACGCGCTGGCGCTGACCGCCCGAGAGCTGGTGAGGGAACCGGAAGCGGTGCTGTGGCGAGAGGCCGACATCGGCGAGGATCGCGGCGACCCGCGCGTCCACGTCAGATTGGCCGTGGATCAGCAAAGGTTCGCGCAGCATGTCGTCGACGGTCTGGCGCGGATGCAATGAGCCATAGGGGTCCTGGAACACGAATTGCAGCAGCTTCCGGTCGGCGATGCTGCGTTGACGCCCCATCGGCCGTCCCCCGATGCTGAGCCGTCCGCTGGTGGTTTCCTGAAGCCCCGCCACTGCCCGCAGGATGGTTGACTTGCCTGAGCCAGATTCCCCGACGATGCCAAAGGTTTCGCCACTGGCGACCGCGAACGACACGTCGCGCACAGCATGCACAGGCCGGCCCGAATTGCGGAAGGTGACGGACAGGCTATCGATCTCGATCATGACAGCCACGCCGGGTCGCGGGTCACTACAGCCAGTTCCGTCGCCGGATGCTCCAGCGATGGCGCCGAACGGATCAGCGCCTGCGTGTAGGGATGCTTGGCCGCGCTGAGCTCGCTGGCTTTGCATTCCTCGACAATCTTGCCGCCATACATCACCAGCACCCGGTCGCAGAAACTCGAGACAATGGTGAGGTTATGGCTGATGAAGATCAGCCCCATGTCGCGGTCGCGGACGAGATCGTCGAGGATGCGCAGCACCTGGTTCTGCACGGTGACGTCGAGCGCGGAAGTCGGCTCGTCGGCGATCAGCAGGTCAGGCTCGGCGATCAGCATCATGGCGATCATGACGCGCTGGCCCATGCCGCCGGACAGTTGATGCGGATAAAGATGATAAACCAGGCCGGGATCGCGGATCTTTACCGCTTCCAGGCCCGCCATCGCCCGCTTGCGCGCATCGGCTGCCGTGGTGCGGTGATGCAAGCGGTAGGTTTCCTCGATTTGGTGGCCGACCTGGAGAACCGGGTTCAGCGAGTATTTCGGGTCCTGCATAACCATCGACATGCGGCGGCCACGCAGACGCTGCCAGCCGGCATCACCAAGGCCCCGCAAGTCCGTTCCCGCAAAAGTCATGCGCTTTGCCGAGACGATACCGGGCGCAGGGATCAGACCCAGTAGCGCCCGCCCGGTGGTGGATTTTCCCGAACCAGACTCGCCCACGATCCCCAAGCGCTCGCGGCCGAGCGAAAACGACGCGCTGCGCACCGCGCGCGTGACGCCGCCTCGCCCGGGGAACGAGACGTTGAGATCCTCGACCTCAATAAGCGGTCCCAGGCTCATGTGGCCTTTGGATCGAGCACATCGCGCAATCCGTCCCCCAACAGGTTGAAGCCAAGGCTGACGATGAAGATCGCGATGCCCGGTATCGTCGCCACCCACCATTGATCGAGAATGACGTCCTTGCCCGACGACACCATCGCGCCCCACTCAGCCGTCGGCGGCTGCGCACCGAGACCCAGAAAGCCGAGGCCCGCCGCTGTCAGGATGATGCCCGACATATCCAGAGTCAGCCGCACAATCAGCGAGGACAGGCAGAGCGGCACGATATGGCGGAAAAGGATGCGGGTTGTCGAGGCCCCCTGCAGCAGCACCGCCGAAATAAAATCGCTGCGCGCGATGGTTACGGTTTCGGCGCGGGCGATGCGGGCATAGGGCGGCCAGGCGGTGAGCGATATGGCGATGACGGCATTCTCGATGCCAGGCCCGAGCGCCGCAGCAAAGGCGAGCGCCAGCACAAGGCGCGGGAATGCAAGGAAGATGTCGGTGATGCGCATCAAGACGGCGTCAGTCCAGCCGCCGAGATAGCCAGCCGTGGTGCCGACCGCTAGGCCGATGGGCGCGACCAGCACTGACACCAGCAAAACGATTGTCAGCGTGACGCGCGCACCGTGGATCGTGCGCGAATAGATATCGCGTCCGAGTTCATCCGTTCCGAACCAGCGGGCGGCGCCGGGCGGGGCGAGGCGTCCGGCGAGGTCCTGCGCGTTCGGCAGGAACGCCCCCGCAAAGACCGGCGCGAATAGTGCGACGACAACCAGCAGCGCGACAATGACCAGCCCGGCCAGCGCAGCCGGATTGGTGAGAATTGCCCGCGCCCCGCGCCAGAGATTGCCGAGCACGGCCTGACGCCGGGAAGCTGGCATGTCGCTCATCAGCCAAGCGCCCAGCGACGACGGCGCGGCCGGTCCCGTCGGTTCGGCGGCTGTGGTCATGCGGTGCGCAGCCTCGGATCAAACACCTTGTACAGAAAATCACACAGCAGGTTGACACCGATGAAGACGGCGCCGACCACTAGCGTCCCGCCGAGCACCGCGCCCATATCGGCATGGAACAGCGAGCGGGTGATATAGAGCCCGAGGCCCGGCCAGGCGAACACGGTTTCCGTCAGCACCGCCCCTTCCAGGAGCGACGCATAACTGAGGCCGACAACCGTGATCAACGGGACCATGATGTTGGGGAACGCATGATGCCAAACCGCGCCCCAGAATGAGCGCCCCTTGACGCGCGCGGCCATCACATAGTCCTGGGAGAGCTGATCGATCATGAAACTGCGCGTCATGCGAGCGATGTAGGCCAGCGAGAAATAGCCAAGGATGCTGGCGGGCAGGATGACGTGCGAGAAAGCGTTGCGGAACACATCCAAGCGCCCCTCGATCAGACTATCGACGAGAATGATGCCCGTCCGTGTCGTGACGATATCGTCGTAGGTGACATCGAGCCGCCCTGGCCCTGCGACCCAGTTGAGCCGCCCGTAGAACAGCGCCAGGCCCACGAGCCCGAGCCAGAAGATCGGCATCGAATAGCCGAACAGCCCAACAATGCGCACCACCTGATCGGGCCAGCGGCCTTTGAGCGCGCCAGCGGCCACACCCGCAGGCACACCAATCAGCACACCGATGAGCGTGGCGACCGTTGCTAATTCAAAGGTGGCGGGAAAGTACTGCATCAGATCGCTCAGCACCGGATGGGAGGTGATGGCCGACTCGCCAAAATCGCCCGACAGGAGCTTGCGCAGATAGATCAGGTATTGTTCGGCGATGGAACGGTCGAGGCCCATGGACAGCCGGACCTTGTCATAGACCTCACGGGTGGCGCGGTCGCCGACGATCGCCAGCACCGGATCGATGGGAATGAACCGGCCGATCGAAAACGTCACCGCCGTCAGGCCCAGGAGCGTTAATGCCAGCGAGCCCAGGAAGGCGGCGAGCCGCCCGAGCGGCGCCAGCACGCGCTGCCCGGCGGCGATGTCCGTCATACTGGGTCTCTGCGTGCGGCCATACCTGCCAGCTTGCATCCTTGCCACGCCGCCGCAAGGCAATTC
>JAYUAJ010000124.1:0-12357 GCA_043741375.1 Hyphomicrobiaceae bacterium
TGCACGCGGGCAATCGCGCGGCCGAATGGCAGATGCGGCTCAAGGGCGCGAGCTATCAGGACGTGGCCAAGGCTGGTGGCGGGATCGTCTCGACCGTCAAGGCCGTGCGCGCTGCCGACGAGGACACGCTGCTGATCGAGAGCTTTGAGCGCCTGCATACTCTGGTGCACGAAGGCGTGACAACGGTCGAGATCAAGTCCGGCTATGGGCTGGACGCCGAGACCGAGGCCAAGATGTTGCGCGTGGCGAGGTCGCTCGGCACCACAACCATGGGGCCGCGCGTCACGGTGCGGACCACGCATCTGGGCGCCCACGCCATGCCGCCGGAGATGCCGGATAAGAACGCGTACATCACGGACGTTATCGAGCGGCAGCTACCGTTGGCCGTGAAAGAAGGCCTTGCCGATGCCGTCGATGCGTTCTGCGAAGGGATCGCATTTTCACCGGCGCAGGTGCGGCGCGTGTTTGAAGCCGCGCGCGCGCACAACCTGCCCGTAAAGCTGCACGCCGAACAGCTCTCCAATCTCGGTGGCGCCAAGCTCGCCGCCGAGTTCGGCGCGCTGTCCGTCGACCACATCGAATATCTCGATGCGGAGGGAATTGCCGCCATCGCCAAGTCGGGCACGGTCGCCGTGCTATTGCCGGGCGCATACTACTTCATCAAGGAAACACAAAAACCGCCCGTCGAGGCGTTGCGCAAGGCCGGCGTGCCCATGGCGCTCGCCACCGATTGCAATCCGGGCTCGTCACCGCTGACCTCGCTGCTGCTGGCCATGAACATGGGGTGCACGCTGTTCGGCCTGACGCCCGAGGAGGCCCTGCTCGGCGTGACGCGCAACGGCGCGCGCGCCCTCGGGCTACAAGACACGATCGGCACTGTGACAGTCGGCAAGCGCGCCGATCTGTGCGTGTGGGACGTTACCGGGCCGGAAGAACTCAGCTATCGGATCGGTTTCAATCCGCTCCGCATGCGGTTTTGGGGCGGTTGGACCGACGAGGTCGACGGCCCAGTTGATTTTGCCTGAACCGGAGCAAGCATCGGGCGCGAACCGTAGGGTGCAATAGCCCAACGTATTGCACCACTTGCGCGCATGAACGGTGCGTTACGGCTGCGCCTAACGCACTCTACATGGCCAGCAGCCGCAACCCGGCCACCAGCATCGGCGCGGCAAAGCACGACGGTAGCAGCGAGCGCACGCACAGCATGCGTTGCAGCGTGACGCCGCGCTGCCAGTCCTCGATCAGGAAGGACAGGTTGATCACCGCCAGATAGAGCGCAACCGAGAGCGCGCAAACGGCGGCATAGCGGATGTCGAAGGGCGTCCCGACGAGGAGGGCAAGGCCGGCGATCAGCAGGCCGAGCGATCCCAGGGCATGCGGGATCGACATGATTGCGGGTTCGACCAGGCGCAGCAGGGCTTGGCCCGGCATGGCGGGGCCGTCCGCAGTCTGCACGCCGGTCTTGACGACAGCAACCGAACTGGTCGAGCGGGCGCACCAGATGGTGAGGCTCGCCAGCAGCAGATACGATGCCAAAAGGCAGTCCAACGCGAATGACACGTTTGTTTACCCATACGCAACCAACACTGGCCCGGAGACTAGGCGGCATTGGTTAGCAAAGGATTAAAATTGCGAATAAGCCTCCGTTGCGGCCGCTGTCTCGCAATCGATTCGGGCGCAACCGTGGTGCTGTAAGACTTCTGGAATCGCAAGCGCGCCTTGGCTATGCTCGTGCCATCATGACTGACACCTCCACCCGTGCGGCCAGCTTCGGCTTTCGCGACGTCCCCGAGGACGCGCGCCAGGGCCTGGTCAACGACGTCTTTGCCAAGGTGGCCGAGCGCTACGACCTGATGAACGATCTGATGTCCGGCGGGCTGCACCGGCTGTGGAAGGATGATCTGGTCGGCTGGCTCGCCCCGCCGCGGTCGGCGAGCCCGTTCGCCCATCTCGACGTTGCCGGCGGCACAGGCGACATCGCGTTACGGGTGATGCGGGCGGCAGGAGCGGGCGGATCGTCCGTGATTTGCGATATTTCCGGCGAGATGCTGGCGGCGGGCCAGCGCCGGATTGAGCGCACCGACCAGGCGCATCGGATCGGGTTTGTGCGGGGCAATGCCGAGGCGCTGCCCTTCCCGAACAACAGCTTCAATGCCTACACCATCGCCTTTGGCATACGCAATGTTACGCACATTGACCGGGCGCTCGCCGAGGCCTTTCGCGTGTTGAGGCCGGGTGGGCGCTTTCTGTGCCTGGAATTTTCAGAAGTACAGATCCCGATGCTGGATCGGCTCTATGACCTCTGGTCGTTCCACGCCATTCCACAGCTGGGCAAGCTGACGGCGGGTGATGCGCAGCCCTATGAATACCTGGTCGAAAGCATCCGCAAGTTTCCCAAGCAGGAGCCGTTCGCGGCCATGGTGCTCGGCGCCGGATTCGAGCGCGTCAGCTACCGCAACCTCACCGGCGGTGTCGCGGCCATGCACTCGGGTTGGCGGATATAACGTCTACAGAGGATATGTCACATGCAGATCGATGATCTTGAAGGCAAGCGCGTGCTGATCACCGGCGCCAGCACCGGGATCGGCGCGGCGTTGGCCCGTGCGTTCGCCGCGCAAGGCGCAAAGGTCGCCATCCACTATGGCAAGAGCGCTGAAGCGGCCAAGTTGCTGGCCAAGGAAATTGGCACCGCAATTGTCGTGCAGGGAAATCTGCAAACGCGCGGGGCCGGCCGCCGCGTGGTCGAGGAAGCGGCCAAAAAGCTTGGTGGACTGGATATCCTCATCAACAATGCAGGATCGCTGGTCGGGCGCGCGCCCATCGAAACCATCGGCGACGATCTGGTAGATAACATCCTTGAGCTGAACGTCCGCTCCGTGATCGAATGCACTCAGGCGGCCGTTCCGCACCTGACCAAACAGCCTGGCGGCGTGATCGTGAATGTCGGCTCGATCGCGGGCAGCAATGGCGGCGGGGCAGGTTCGGGCGTCTATGGGGCTGCAAAAGCCTTCGTGCATAACCTGACGCGGCATCTTGCCGGCGAGCTCGCCGCCAGCGGCATCCGCGTCAATTGCGTCTCGCCCGGCTACATCGAGACACCCTTCCATGCCTTGACGCCGGCCGACCGCAAGGAGGCGATGGCCAAGGCGACCAAGATGGGACGCGCCGGCACGCCGGAAGATTGCGTCGGCGTGTTCCTGTTCCTGGCCTCGAACGGCATGAGCGGCTACATCACGGGCCAGAACATCCACATCAATGGCGGGCAACTGATGCCGTAGCCGGCGCCCGGATGTCAGCTCACGGGCTGGCAACGCTTCCAGGTCTCCAGCGGGCTGTCCGTGCCGCCGATGCGGCGCATCAGGACCATTTCCTCTTCGCTCATTAGCCGCATCATGACCTCGGCGCCGGCGTCCTTTTCACCGTCCGGCGCGAGGTAATGAAAGGCATGCCGTTCGTAATCGCCAGTCATGTCCTTGCCACCCGGTGTGCGCAACGCCGGCCCCGCAATGTGTAGGCTGGCTGGACCGTTGCACCAGTCGCCGTCGATGGCGTCGGCCAGGGCGGGCGCAGCGAACAGGCCGCCGGCGAAGATGACCAGCAGGCCGCGCAAAGTTCCGGACGATGAGGCCACCGTAGTCTCCTTTAGGTGAGGCTGCCCGGCACATGGATGCCATTGGCCAAACCGGCATCGCCGCCCTGCCGGATCTCCACTTGCCGTTGCGGCAGGGCCAACTCTATCCCGACACGGCGAAATTCTTCAAGGATGGCGACACGCAGATCGGTCTTCACCTTGCCACCGGTGTTGATGTTGGCCAAGCTGACCCCGACCGAAAACTCCAGGGCCTCGGCGCCGAAATTGTCGAAACTGACTCCAGGCGCGGGGGTCTTCAGGATGCCCGGCGTGCGCGCGGCCGCCGCCTTCAGGGCCTCCAGGACGGCTCGCGGATCGGATTGGTGCGAGGTCTTGACCTTCACATCCACCTTGCCGCCCGGATCGCCATGGGTCCAGTTCAGCACCGTGCCGGTGATGAACTCGGAATTCGGGATGAGCACGCTGGCATTGGAGAAGGTCTGGATTTCGGTCGAGCGCACGGAAATGCGCTTCACGATGCCCTCGAACTCCTTGACGACGACCCAGTCGCCGACCTTGATCGGGCGCTCGATGAGAACGATCAATCCGCAGACGAAATTGCTGATGACGGTCTGCAGGCCGAAACCGACGCCGACCGAGAGGGCGCCGGCCAGGATGGTGAGCCCAGTGAGGTCGAGTCCCGCGATCGACGCTGCATAGAGGATGGCGAACCCCAGCCCCGCGTAACCGAGCGCTCGATCGATGGAATAGGCAATGCCCTGGTCGATGCGCTCGGGCGTCAGAACGCCCTGACGGACGATGGCTTGTAGCAATCGCGTGCCGTAGACGATGGCACCAAAGATGAGGGCGGCCGCCAGGAACCGGAAGGCCAGCCCTTCGATGGCCGCAACGTCGATGTGGATATAGCCGGCCGCGTGTGCGGCCTGCAGCACGCCGAGGCCGCCGAACCATCCGACCCACACCAGCAACGCCATTAACGCCAGAATGACCACCCCAGCAAAGCGCGCGGCGCGGCTGTTCGAGGCCAACCAATCCAACATAGGCATTCCTGCAACCTCTCGCGATTTGGGAGTTGCAGTATGTGTCGCCCCGGATTTCGGCCAAAATGGGCCGCGCGGTTGCCGTTATTGCACAGAAGCGATGGATCGCCCGACGGCAGTCGCGCCTGAACAGCCCACCCAGTGGGGTCAATAGAGCACAGTGCACTCTACCGACGTGTTGACGACCACAGCCCGGTCAATCGGCTTTAGCGCACTGACAACATCAAACGGCGACTGACAACCAACCTTGTTCGATGAGGTCGGATCGCCGCAAATACTCTGTGTACCCGCAACGGCCAAGCTCATGACAGCCGCGATCATCAACGACTTCAACATTGTCATTCTCCTGTCGCACTGGCAGCGGACATTTCGCGATGTAGGCACCGGTCCCGGTTACTAAACGCTGCGGCCGCGTCGGGGTTCCCGATCACGGCCGCAGTTTCATCTAAATGCGGTCAGACCAGCACTGCGTTTACAGATTGCTGAGGCACGAGATGTAGTCATCGCGGTTGTTGCGATCGCTCTGAGAATCCGTCAGCGTCTTGTTGTAAATCGCCTGGCATTCGGCGCCAGAGGTACGTGCGCTGGCTGCCGTAGCGCCCAGACCCGCAACGACCGATGCAAGAACGAAAGTTATGGTGACAAGTTTCAACATAATGTGACTCCGTTTTATGTCAAGTGTTCGGCCTGATTAATCAGGTGATGTGATCTAACTACGCGGCTAGAGGCGGCCAACACACGAGATGTACTGGTCACGCGTGCTGCGATCGCTCTGCGAGTCGAGGCGCGACTGGTCATACAGGGCCTGGCATTGCGCCGCCGTGGTGCGGGCAGCCGCACTGGCCGGAATTGCACCCAAACCTGCTAGCGTCGACGCCAAGACAACTGCGAGGGTCAAGGACTTCATCATGATCTATCTCCTAGTTTGTTGGCGGCGGCACATTTGATCGAACCGCCGGTGTCCCTGTTTGCGGGACTAAAATACAAATGGGAGATAGATCTGCAATTCAAAGGGTTCTTCAATCTCTTGTGAAGAGTAACCGGGCTCTTGTGAAGAGTAGCCAGGCGTATGCTCCGGCTGTGCACAATCAATTTCGCGCCGTGTCGCCGCCGATATCGGACTCGGTCTCGCATGGACGCGCGCGACGCATGGGAGACCTGCCGGCTCAGCCGGGCGTTCCGCTTGCCCCAAAACAATAGTGGCCATCCTCCGTCGGAGAATGGCCACATCAGGTACACGCAACATCAGGTTCAGACCGAACTACAGCCGCCCGACGCAGGTGATGTAAGCGTCCTTGGCGTCGCGTACGCTGTTTGGCTCAAGCCGGGCCTCGTTGTAAATGGCGCGGCACAACGCTGCCGTCGTGTGCATCGGAACATCGGAAAAGCTGGTGGCGTTGGCTGACGAAACGGCGAAACCGCCAACGGAAGACGCGAGAGCGACTGCAATTGCCAAGGACTTCAACATAATCATTCTCCTAGATCGGTTGCCGGCATGTTCAACTCTGAACTGCCTTCTGTCCCTTATTACGGAACTTAAAGAGATATGGTTCACCAATCCGGAGATAAAAGGGGGTAATCAACCTCTTGTGATGACCTCAGGCAGGTGCGCGAGAAGCCGTTCGGAGCGCCTCCGCCTGATCGAGCTCAGGTTCACACGAAACACCTTGGAATCAGGCCTTTCTCACGCGCATCGCGCTCCAGGTTGGCGCGGAAGTCAGGATGGGCGATCGAGATCATGGCTCTGGCTCGCTCGACGATCGATTTGCCCTTGAGGTTCACCATGCCCCATTCAGTCACGACGTACATAACGTCGGAGCGCGGCGTGGTGACGACATTTCCGGGCGTCAACTCCAGCACGATGCGGCTTTTGCGGGCGCCTCGCTTGTCATAGGTCGAGGCCAGGCAAATGAACGACTTTCCGCCCTTGGACGCATAGGAGCCACGCACAAACTGCAGCTGTCCACCGGTCCCGGTGAGATGACGATGCCCATCCGACTCGGACGCCGCCTGCCCCTGCAGATCGACTTGCGTCGTGTTATTTATCGACATCACGCGATCGTTCTGCATGATAATATGAGGCAGATTGGTGTAGTCGACGGGGTGACAGAGAAAATCCGTATTGTGATCTATTATTTTGTACAAATTGCGCGATCCAAGCGCAAAAGTATAATCGACCTTACCTGGGTTCAGCCGTTTGTTCGCTCCCGTGATACGTCCCGCCTGATAAAGATCGAGAATACCGTCGGTGAGCATTTCGGAATGAATGCCCAGATTTCTTACGCCACTTTCCTGCAGCAGGGCACAGACCGCATTCGGCATGCCGCCAATTCCGATTTGCAGGCAATCGCCATCGGAAATTTCGGCTGCGATCAAGCGTGCCACGGCACGGTCAACATCGGTCGGAGACGGATTGGGAAGCTCGGCTGGTGACAGGTGATCGCCTTCGACGATGTAGTCGACCTCGCTGATGTGCACGCCATTGTCTACGCCCACCGCATAGGGCAGACCCTGCGAGACCTCGACGATAACGGTCTTTGCCGTCTCGATCACGGCTCGGTGCCAAAGATTGGCGGCGCTGAAGTTGAAATATCCGTTCTCGTCCGCAGGGCAGGTTTTGAAAACCACCACGTCCACGGGATCAATGAAGCGGCGATAGTAATCCGGCACTTCGCCAAGATTAAGCGGCATATAGTGGCTGATGCCGGCATCGTGCTTCTTGCGATCGTAGCCCGAGAAATGCCAGCTGAACCACTGGAAGTGCTTGCCTTCCGGATCGGCCTCGAGCACGGCGCGAGGCTTGATTGTCAGGCAGGACCGGAACTTGACGTTCGTGAGTTCGTCTTTGCGTGCCGCCAGCGCGGCATCGACCACGTCCGGCTGGCATAGCCCGGCGCCATAGTCCACCCAATCGCCAGACCGCACCAAGGCAGCCGCTTCGGCAGCCGACACATGTTTGGCCGTTCGGCCCTCGCGGCGTTCACGCATATCGAGTCCTCCCCTGCGCCGATGCAGCGCCAATAACGCTCATCTCAACATGTGGGAGTTGTCAATCGGCAGGTGCGACCGGGCGCAACAGCGACCGGCCTACATGCCGCTGAACCAATTGTAGCCCTGATCTTCCCAGTAGCCACCGGGATAGTCGTTCGTCACGAACATCGACATGATGTGCTTGGGGTTCTTGAAGCCGAGCTTGGTCGGTATGCGAATTTTCATCGGAAAGCCATACTGCACCGGCAGTTCCTTGTCGGCGTAGGTGAGCGCGATGATGGTCTGAGGATGAAGCGCCGTGGCCATATCGATGCTGGCGTAATAGTTGTCGGCGCACTTGAAGCCAACATACCTGGCGCTGAGATCGCCGCCGACCCGTTCCAAGAACGAGCGCAGGGGCACGCCGCCCCATTTACCGATCGCGCTCCAGCCTTCCACGCAGACATGCCGCGTGATCTGCGACTGCTGCGGCAGGGCGGCCAGTTGATCGAGCGTCCAGGGCTTGCGGTCGCTGATCATTCCGCCCAGCTCCAACTTGTAGGTCGCACGATCGACCACAGGCGACTGCCCTTCGTTGTAGAACGCGTTGAAGGGGAACGGTTTGGTGATGTCGGCTTCGCTGAAGGTCGGAGCCAACCGGTTTGGATTGAACAGCACGCCTTGCGTCCAATCGTTGAACTTCGACATCCGGTCGAGGATCGACTCCAACGTCGTCGGCCCACTGAGGCCCGTCCCCGTAACAAGCGTGAAGGCGCCGAGTCCCAGGCCCTTTTTCAGAACCAGGCGCCGCTCCAGGCTCTTGATCTCGGGAGCAGCATCCTTGGCCAGCTGTCGAAGCTCGGCGCGCGTTAGTTCCTTGTCGCTCATGTTGATTGCTCCTTGGCGGGGTGCCCGGGGTGAGTGGCCAGGCTTGCCTTGCCGGTGACCATCGGCAACAGCGTGCTCGGCACGATCAGCACCAGCGCGAGATGGATAACGATAAACGCCACGATTGCTGTCATGCCCAGGAAATGAACGACGCGGGCGCCGTCATAGCCGCCCATCAGCCAAGCCAGTTCATGGAACTGCACCGGCTTCCAGACCGCCAAACCAGCCAGAATGGTAAAGACGATGGCGCTAAGCACACCGACGTAGGCGAAGCGCTGCACGGCGTTATAGGAGCCAGTCGAATGCGGCAACTTGAACTGCAGTGCGAGGCGCAGATCATTCAACACGGCATCCGGCGTGACCGGCAGAAACACGCGCCGGAAATGTCCGGACCAGAAGCCGTAAACGAGATAGACGGCAAAGTTCGCCATCAGCAGCCACATGGCTGCGAAATGCCATTGCAGCGCGCCGCCCAACCAGCCACCGAGCGTCACCGCGTCAGGAAACCGGAACGGCGGGAATACCGGCGACGCGTTGTAGATCCGCCATCCGCTCATGATCATGATGACCATGGCCACCACGTTGATCCAATGCCAAAGCCGAACCAATGCAGGATGCACGGCAAGATACGTTCGGGACGCTTCGGGCATCATTTGTTCTCGATTCGCCAGGATTGCCGCGTCAATCAGTAGTCGCTTCTACTGCGGAAATCCAAACAAACCTAGTCAAGGACGCCTGACGTCTTTGTGAGCGATTGTACGCCTCGCTTCACAATGCTCCAAAAAGAGTGAGGGTGGCTCGTCGGCCACCCTCACCCGGATGCTTATTGCGGCAGGTTCGGAGGGGGAACACCCTGTCCGTCGTCCATCTGCCCGCGGTGGCGGCCCCAAAAACCCATGCCGTGACCTTCGCCATGACCCCAGCCGCGGCCCATGCCAAAGCCGCCGCCCGGGCCGCCGCGTTCCAGATGCGCCATCAACGGCTCGATGACCGCCTTCTGCGCATCGCTCAGCGTCGCGTAGAACGGCTTGAACGCCGCCGAGAAAGCCTTCAGCTGGTCAGCGTGCTTGGTGAGGCGCTCGGCCATCTTATCGAGACGGTCCGGCAGGGCAACCGCGACAGGCTTTGCAGCCGCATCGTTCGTCGCGGCCATATGGTCCTGCATCATCTTCAGGCGTTCGGCCTGATGATCGCGGATCAGCTTCTCCAGCGGTGCCCAGAGTTTTAGCTGCTCATCGTTCATTTTCAGCGCCGCGACCGCTCCCGCGATCTGGCCGTCCTGCATCCGCTGCATGGTCTCGGCCGAAGGCATAGCGTGCATCATGCCTTGAGCCATGGCGAAACCGCCGAGCAGCGAAGCCGCGAGCACGCCGGGGATGAGGTATTTTCGAAATTTTGTGAGTGTCGTCTGCAATTTGGGTCTCCGTGTTTCAGGACGCTGTTTGCTGCGTCACTTGCCCAATTGAACGGGCAACTGCGCGCAACCCGTCGCACATGGACAAAATGTTAGATCCACCCCATCAACTCGCGGCGCACCACGGTTTCGAGCAACCGCATGCCATCCTCGCTGTCGTTGAGGCAGGGGATATGGCTGAATTGCTCGCCGCCGGCGTGATGGAAAATCTCGGCGTTTTCGACCGCGATCTCTTCCAGCGTCTCAAGGCAATCGGAGGCAAATCCTGGCGTGATGACGGCGATTCGTTTGACGCCGGACTTTCCCAGAGCCTCGACGGTCTTATCCGTATACGGCTTTAGCCATTCTTCGCGGCCAAAGCGCGATTGGAACGTCGCGTGCAGCATGGCCTTGTCCCACCCCAGGGCTTCGCGCAGCAACCGCGTCGTCTTCATACAGTGGCAATGATAGGGATCGCCGGCATCGAAATAGCGCTTCGGAATGCCGTGGAATGAGGCGAGCACGACTTCGGGTTTCCAAGGCAATTTTGCAAGATGTGTCCGCACCGAACTGGCCAGCGCGCTGATGTACGCAGGATCGTCGTGATAAGGTGGGACGGTGCGCAGGGCCGGCTGCCAACGCATCTTGGCGAGCGTTTCGAAGGTCTTGTCGTTGACGGTCGCGGTCGTTGCGGCGGCGTATTGCGGATAGAGCGGGAACACGAGGATGCGCTCGCAGCCCTCCGCCTGTAGCACCTTCAGCCGCTCGGGAATCGATGGATTACCATAACGCATGGCCCAATCGACGACCAGTTTTGGGCCCAACACGGCAAGACGCTGGCTCAATTTCTCACCTTGCGCGCGAGTAGACGTTCGCAAGGGGCTCTCATCGAGGTCCTTGTTCCAAATCGACTTGTAGGCCTTGCCGCTCTTGCTCGGCCTGGTCGTCAAAATCACCAGATTGAGGATCGGCTGCCAGATCAGCGGATTGACCTCGATGACGCGCCGATCAGAGAGGAACTCGCCGAGATAGCGGCGCATCGACCAGTAGTCGGTGCCATCGGGCGTGCCGAGGTTAACGAGAAGAACGCCGATGCGGCCGAACTTAACCGCTGGATGACCGGCCGGCGCGTGCCCCAGACCTGGGTGCTCGCTCCGGCCGTTGCTCAAGTTATCGGTTGTGTTTGCGCGTTGTGCGCTGCCAGTCGTCATGCGCCTGCCAGTCCCCTGCCGAAAGTGACGAGTAGTAAGGTGTCGTCATGGCAGGGAATGAACGCATGATCCAGACGCAAAAAGTGACGCGCCTCAACGATTGATGCACTGGATGTACTGGTTCATGTAATAGTTATCACCACGCCGGTCCTGGCGCGAGGCCGCCTCGCGCAGAGCTTCGCAAGAGCTGCTGACAAAGCCGTTGGCGGCGGTGGTTGATACCATGCGGTTCTGGCGCATCTTGGCGTCGGCATTCAGTGTTCCGGCCGCTGCAAACACACCGGCCAATGCGATCGTCAGGGTCATCGTCTTCAACATCATCTGTCTCCACGGTCAACGGGGGCAAGCAACGGGATCTACGGCGATAAAACTCAGTTGGATCGCCGATCGCGCCGTTGCAATGAGAGCTCAAGAGGTTGTGATCAGTTGTGCTGGATCGACCGCGCGGAAATGCGCGATCTCAGCCGCTGAGAGCCATGCTAGCGTCGCAACCAGTATCATGAGCAGCGTCAAACGGAGCATAAGTTGACGCTCTCAATGGGCGGCGGCGCAGGACACTTAGCATGCGGGAAGCGGACTTCGTGATCGTAGGCTCGGGCTCGGCGGGCTCGGCCATGGCCTATCGCCTCAGCGAAGACGGCAAGCACTCCATCATCGTGATCGAGTACGGCGGCAGCGATGTCGGGCCGTTGATACAGATGCCCTCCGCGCTATCCTATCCCATGAACATGACCCGCTACGACTGGGGTTTCCGCACCGAGCCCGAGCCGGGGCTGGGCGGGCGAAACCTCGTCACGCCGCGCGGAAAAGTCGTGGGCGGCTCATCGTCGATCAACGGCATGGTCTATGTGCGCGGCCATGCGCGCGACTTCGATCATTGGGAGGAGGCGGGCGCGACCGGCTGGGGGTTTCGCAATGTGTTGCCCTACTTCAAGCGCCTGGAGAACGCGGAGAGCGGCGACGGCGGATGGCGCGGGACGGATGGCCCCCTCCATGTGTCGCGCGCGAAAATGCGGAACCCGCTGTACCGGGCCTTCATCGAGGCGGGACGACAGGCCGGCTACGGCGTCACCGACGACTACAATGGGCAGCGCCAGGAAGGTTTTGCTGCTTTTGAGCAGACCATCTGGAATGGCGAGCGGTTCTCGGCGGCCAAGGCCTATCTCAGGCCGGCGCTGAAGCGGCGCAATGTCTCGATGGTCAATGGCCTCGCCACCAAGATACGTTTTGAGGGCCGGCGCGCTGTGGGCGTCGAGCTGTACA
>JAYUAJ010000125.1:0-5362 GCA_043741375.1 Hyphomicrobiaceae bacterium
GCCAACACCCAGAGTGCGATCAACGGGATTGCGGTGATCGAAAGCTCAAAGATACTTCGGGTTGTATCGGGTTCGCGATACTTTGCCAGCACACGCATCCAGTCACGGGCAGGCTTCCCGGCAGGTTCGCAGCTATTATCGGCCAAGTTAAGTCTCGCGTTCTTTGATTTGGCCCGCGAATTCGGCAAGCGGCCCAGAATCAACCCCCATTCCCCAACACAAACTCTAACGAAAACAATGAGTCCCGTCGATGGCCGAGCGCGGCATGCGGCGAACGGCGGCATCTGTGCCCTCAGGCTCGCGGGTAGCCGATGGTTTTTCGATGGCTGCACAGGGTTGTTCGTGAGGCGCTGGGATGCCATGTTGCCGCCGCCGTTATCGCCATCCCAGTCCGAGACCTGTCATGAAATCCAAACGAATGACCGTCGCCGATCTGCGCGCCCAGAAGGGCAAGCGCATGATGTCCATGTTGTTCGTCGACACGCCTGACGAAGCGGCCGCCGCCAACGCCGCCGGCATCGACATTCTCTCGATCATCGATCCGGTCTGGACGCCGCAGATGCGCGAGGCGGCGGGCGATTGCTTCGTGCAGGTAGGGCTGCTCTACGGACCGCTCTGCACCTATGAGGACTATCTGCGCGCTGCGCACCGCGTGATAATGCTGGGCGGCGACGCCTGCTATTGCGTCGGCAGCCTCGACACCATCACCAAGCTCTCGGCCGAAAGCATCCCGATCATCAGTCATGTCGGCCTCATCCCGTCCAAGGCGACCTGGACCGGCGGATTCAAGGCCGTCGGCAAGACGGCGGAGAGCGCTATGTCGGTGTTCAAGCACGTCAAGCAGCTGGAGGCGGCAGGCGCTATCGGCGCCGAGCTGGAAGTGGTGCCGGACCGGGTGGCGGCCGAAATTTCCAAGCGCACGTCGTTGATAATGCTGTCGATGGGCGCGGGACCGGGCGGCGATGCGCAGTATCTGTTCGCCGAGGACGTGCTGGGCTACACGCGCGGCCACCAACCGCGGCACGCCAAGGTTTACCGCAACTTCCGCTCAGAATACGAGCGGCTGCAGAAAGAGCGCGTCGCCGCGTTCAAGGAATTCAAGGCCGATGTGGATGGCGGCGTTTATCCGGGCCCCGAGCATCTGGTGCCGATCACGGACAAGGAGTTTGCTGCGTTCCTGAAGCAGCTGCCGGAATGATGTGACGGCCAGCCGATGGAGATCCCGGATGCACTGCACCATGAAGAATGCTGCAGTGCATCCGGGATGACACCTGAGGCCAATGCCCCCTTGCTTACGCCTTCTTGTCCCACTTGCCGGCGTCGGATTGCTGCCAGTAGGTGGCGGTCAACCCGGCGGCTTTGACGGCTTTCCATTGCTGACGTGCCGTCTGCAGCGCCTCGTCGCTGCGACCATCGAACAAAAACACCGCGCGGGTGTACCCCGCGAGGTCCGGAAACGCGACGCCGTCGGTCAGAAACCGGACTTGGGCGCCGTTTGGGTTGTCGCTACCGTGCGTCAGGTAAATCGGTTGACGGTCGGGTGCCCCATCGCGCGATGTGCCGTGCGGCAGGAAGCTGTCGTCGGCATAGGTCCATAGATGCGTATCCAGCGCTTCAACGCGCACCTGCCCGCCGCACTGCACCACCGCGCGCCACCCGCGCTGCAGCGTTCGCTCCAGCAGTTCCGGCAGCACGCTTTCCAGCGAGCGGTGCTCCAAGTGGTAGAAAAAGACTTCCGTGCTCATCTTGTGCGTTTACCGCTGATCCGACCGCGATTTCGTGACGGAGGAATAATCGGGCATGGGCGGGCGTTCACCATCTATCACGACCATGGCTACGGCTGGACACTGCCTTGGCTACGTTCACCACCCCGTGACTTTTTCCGCCATGATGGCGGTGTACTATAATTTCAGTGCAACTTGAGGAGATTTTACCATGAGCAACCGCCTGTTTTCACTCTCGCTGGGCGCAACCGTGTCCGCAGCCGTCATCGTCGCCAGTTCACTGGTTTTCGCTGCCGGCACTGCACCCGCACCGACCACCACCGCTCCGGCCAAGTGCAGCCAGTTCACGGTCAACAGCGCCGCCTGGAAGAAGTGCAAGAAGGCCGGTCGTCACGCCATGAACACTGAGGAACTGTACGCGACGGGCTACACGCTGGCCAAGGCCGGTGAGTACACCGACGCGCTTGAGTTCCTGACCGCCGTGACTGACCAGAAGGATGTGCGCGTCCTGACCATGATCGGCTATTCCACCCGCAAGATGGGCAAGATCGACGAAAGCATGGCGTTCTACGCCCAGGCCTTGGCGCTCGACCCGAACTCGGTCAACACGCGCGAATATCTCGGCGAGGCCTATCTGCAGAAGAAGGACCTTACCAGCGCCAAGGCCCAGCTGGTCGAGATCGCCAACCGCTGCGGCACGACCTGCGAACCTTACACGGAACTGAATGAGGCCATCGGCAAGTTCCAGTCTGGCGCGCTCTAGGCTTAGCAGTCCCCCGGCTGCCGGCTCTCAGCAGGGGAGCCGAGTTGCCAGCATGAGTGGCCTCGCCCCGCCCGGGCGGGGCCTTTTCATTGCAACTCGACAACGTCTCGCCCTGATCCTAAGTCAAGTTGTGGTGGGGCCTTGGCGAGGCCGACCCCGGTTTCGGTAGAGGGAGTTGAAGCATGACGCTGCTGGAAAGCGCCGCGCCGAGAAAGGCGCCGTCCGCCAAACCTGCCAGACCAACGCTTTGGCAGCACTTGCTTGCCCAGTTCGCCACCGACGCCGACCATCAGCCCGATCGCGCGCCGCCACCGCCATCAGTCACCGAGCCGTCGAAGTCCTATCTCGAAAACATCAGCGGTCCGCACCAGGTCGCCCAGCACACCACTTGGGAGGCGGAAGCCTTCATTCCGGTCTCGCGTTTTGAGATCGCCGAGCATCTGGTCGCCAACGGCGTCTGGGGCAACACCTCGCGTGACAGCATCCGACGCCTGTTCCGCTATCTCGCGGCCTGGCGCCACGTCGGCTACAAGGAGCGGCTGGACGAACTGGAGCTGACCTATCTGCCGTTCAGCTCGGAAACGGACCTGCTGCGTCTTGGTCAGTTCACGCCTGACCAGCTGATGGACTACCGGACGCGGTTCATCAAGGGCCTGCGACGGTTGCTGAAACAGGCCAACTACATCGAAGTCGATCGCGCCGAGATGGAAGAGCTGATGAACCGCGGCTCGCAATACAAGCTGGATCTGAAAGTGGAACTGGCCGATTTCGAGGAGTGCATCCTCTATCGCCGTGGCACGGACTACAAGACCGAGATGCGGCGCTCGCCCTGGACCCTGTATCTGGTCAAGAAGCCGGTGGAGTTCCCGATCTATCAGCGCCTCTGCGTGCTCTTGAAACTGTGGCCGGAAGAGACGCGCATCGCCAAACTGATGGCGGAAAAGAATGTGTCGCGACGCAAGGCCGCCAGCATGGTGCGCGACTCGCGTTCATCGCTACCGGCCGGCATCGAGGCCGACAAGATCTACATCAAGCTGTTCAAGGACATTCCGCATTCCGACCTGGAGATGCTGTTTCCGAACACCAAGGTGCGCCTGTCGCGGCTGGATAAAATTAAAATCGGCGGCTCGGCGGCCGGCGGCGTCGGCATCGGCCTGTTCGGCCTCATCACCAAGGTTCTTGCGGCCGCCGTGTTCAGCCCTTATGCGCTGGTCGTCGGTCTGTTCGGGATCGGCACTGTGATCTTCCGCCAAGTGATGGGCTTCTTCAATCAGCGCACGCAGTACATGAAAGTGCTGGCGCAGAACCTTTATTTCCACAGCCTCGCGGACAATCGCAGCGCCTTCACGCTGCTGGCCAACCGGGCCGAGGAAGAGGACGTGAAGGAGGAGATGCTGCTCTATACGGTGCTCGCTACCGACACCGTCTACCGGCGCGAAATCAACGATGTGCGCGTCTATCTCTCGAACTGGCTGCGCCAGAATTATGACGTCGACGTTGATTTCGAGGCCGAGGACGCGCTGAAGCGCTTGTTGCGCGATGGCGTCGTGCGCGAAGCGGCCGACGGCAAGCTCGTGACGCTGAGACCCGAGGAAGCGCTGAAGCATTATGATGAGATGTGGGACGGTTACCTGCAGCCTACGGGCATGGACCGCCGTCTGATCAATGAGGAGATGGCGTGAGCGTTGCGAACGGGTCCGAACCGCAGCCCTACAAGCTGACCGTTGTGACCAACGCCGATGCAGCGCTGGCGCTTGAAACGGTGCTAGTGGCGCTGGAAGATCCAACGCCGCTTGCCGTGAGTCGTTTTGAAGACGGGCCGGTAAACTGGCGAGTCGAAGCCTATTTCGAGGACGCGCGGGCACGCGCTGCGATCGAGCCACTGCTCGCGGGCGTGACGCAGCTCGCCCCGCTGAGCTTTGCGCAGGTGCCACCCACCAACTGGGTGCGCCATGTCGAAGCCATGCTTTCGCCTGTGGCCGCCGGGAAATTCCTGATCTACGGCCCGCATGACCGCGACAAGGCGGCTGGGCACCCGCTCGCCATCGAGATCGAGGCCGGCGAAGCGTTCGGCACCGCGCACCATGGCAGCACCGAAGGCTGCCTGTTCGCGATCAGCCATGTGGTGCCGGGATTGGCGCCCAAGGACGTGCTGGATCTCGGCACGGGGACTGGCGTGCTGGCGATCGCGGTTGCCAAGCTTCGTCCTGACGCGCACATCCTGGCCACCGATATCGATCCGCGTTCGGTTGAAATTGCCGCAGAAAACAGCGCCAAGAACGGTGCCGGGAATATCGAAGCGCTGGTGGCGACGGGGCTTGGCCACTCGCGCCTCGGCGGAGCGCAGCAGTTCGACCTGATCATCGCCAACATTCTGGCTGGCCCGCTGATCGATCTTGCCCCCGGTGTGGCGCGCGCCCTGCGATCCGGTGGCAGGATTATCCTATCGGGGCTGCTCGACAAACAAGCCGCCGAAGTGCTGCACGCATATCGGAAGGCCGGCGCGGATGAGATCAATCGCGTGACTCGCGGCGAATGGGTGACGCTGGTGCTGGGTCAAGCCTAGCGCTGACTAAGCCGTGCCGCCGGCATCCACGGTTATGACCGTGCCGGTCACATTGGCGGCCTTGTCGCTCAAGAGATAGCTCACGGCATGCGCTACATCGGTAGCGCTGGCCATCCGCCGGAGCGCGCTGCGTTTGCGGATCTGTTCAGCCTGGCCGGCGGCAAGGCCCTTGGTCAGGTCGGTCTCGATGAAACCGGGGGCCACCGCATTGACGGTGATGCCAAGCGGTCCGACCTCGCGGGCCAGCGAGCGCGTGAAGCCAAGCAGCGAGGCCTTGGTGGCGCTGTACACGGACAGCGCCTTGTAGCC
>JAYUAJ010000126.1:0-5357 GCA_043741375.1 Hyphomicrobiaceae bacterium
AGCGCGATCTCGGCGGCCGCATGGATGTGCTTGGCCCAGATGGCCGGGTCGCTGCATTGCGAGCCAGGATGGAAGGTCAGGAAGGGCTTGGCGCCACGCGCAACGACGTGTCGAAGCAACACCTTTGCCTGCTCGACATCGGCGCCGAATTTCGACGAGAAGTCGTGCGCCGACGCGCCGTGCTTGGGCAGCTTGAAGCGGACAGCGATTTCAAGCCGCTCGGCGTCGCCCGCGACCTCGATGATCTTGTCGATCTCCTGCACGCAATCGGCGGCAAAGCGCACGCAGGCGAATTCCTGCGCGGCCAGCGCAATCTCGCTGCGGCCTTTGACCGGGTTGTGGTAGTGCAACACGGCGCGCGGCGCATGGGCACGCACCGCGACCATTTCCTCAACCGAGGCAACGTCGTAAGTGTTGAGGCCGCCGGCCGCCAGCGTCGCCAGCACATGGGCGCCATCGTTGGATTTCACGGCGTAGCTGACGTCGCCGGGGAACCCCGAGACGTAAGTCTCCAGCGTCGTAAGGAGTGTCGTAGGCGAGAAACAGTGGACAGGTGTGTCAGGAAGCAGATAGGCAGCCAGCTCAGCGGCATCGCCGTAGCTGTGAGAGAGAGGCTCGCTGCGGCCAATCTGCTCAATGTGAAGCGTCTGCAGCTCCGAAGTCAAGGCACCCATCAGGCGCTGTTTCATTGAACGACATCCTCCCGTGTGTAAGAGCTTCGTGGCCGAAGCGGTTCAGCATCCAAGACAACGAATCTGCCAGTAAGATCATCGAAGGCGCGGACGGATACGACCCCTCGATGTGGTGGTGCAAGCCCTAATGTCCGTCGAACTGAGACTGGGACCGTCACTATGACGAAAGCGCTATCGGACAAGGACCGGGAACTGATTGCTCTGCTGCGGGTGAACGCACGCGAACCGGTAGCGAGTCTCGCGCGTAAGCTTAACATATCGCGCACCACGGTACAGGACAGATTGCGCCGTTTGGAGCAGACAAAGGTCATAGAGGGGTACGCGCTGAAACTCTCCGACGACGCCACGCTCATTGGGCTGAAGGCGTTCGTGACAGTGGAGGTGGAGCCGCGCCGCACCCAGGATGTGACGCGGGCGCTGGCGAAAGTGCCGCAGCTGTTATCCCTGCACACGGTCAGCGGTAAATTTGATCTGATCGCGCTGGTCGGGGCTGCCAATGCCGACGAACTGGACGTCGTGCTCGACCGCATCGGCGAAGTGCCGGGCGTCACAGGCACTGAGTCGGCGATCATCCTGTCGACCAAGCTGGATCGGCGTTAGGGAGGTCCGCGAGTTCCATCGCGGCAGAGACTTGGTTATCGCTGGGCCCAATCTTGGGCTGCGGCTCTCGTACAAGGTAATATGCCCAAGGCCAAAAGAAATAGCCCAAACATAGTTGGGTATATTCTCATCGACCGAAGCATGAAATTTTCCTTCGCCCTCACCCCTCACGCCGCCGTCAGCTTCTTCATCACCTCGTCCGACACTTCGAAGTTCGAATACACATTCTGCACGTCCTCGTCGTCGTCGAGGGCGGCGATCAACTTCAGGATCGTCGCGGCGTGGTCTTCGTTCACGGGCGTCATCAGGTTCGGCTTCCAGACCGAGCGCGCGCCCGCCGCCTCGCCGAACTTTGCTTCCAGCGCGACGCCGACCGCTCCGAGGCTTTCGAAGGCGCAGATGATCATGTGCCCATTATCGTCCGACGACACATCGTCCGCGCCCGCATCGATAGCGGCTTCCAGCATGGCGTCGACGCTGGCGGCGTCGGCGGGATAGGTGATCTCGCCGACTTTGTTGAACATATGCGATACCGAGCCGGTCGTTCCCATGTTGCCGCCGAGCTTGGTGAAGGCCGCGCGCACCGCCCCGCCGGTGCGGTTGCGGTTGTCGGTCAGCGCCTCGGCGATGATGGCGACGCCGCCCGGCCCGTAGCCCTCGTAACGCACCTCGTCGTAGTTCTCGGCATCGCCGCCCGCCGCCTTCTTAATGGCGCGCTCAATGTTGTCCTTGGGCATGGACTCGGCCTTGGCGGCCAGAATGGCGAGGCGCAGGCGCGGGTTCATGGCCGGATCGGGCAGGCCCATTTTGGCTGCCGTGGTGATTTCGCGGCCGAGCTTGGAGAACACCTTTGAGCGGACTTTGTCCTGCTTGCCCTTGCGGTACATGATGTTCTTGAATTGCGAATGGCCGGCCATGGGTGGTCCTGTAATGACTGGGTGTCAGGCACAAAGTCGCCTGCCGCACTCGTGCTGCGATTCCCGGTATTCTAAGGCGACTTTGTGCCTGACACCAAGTGGGCGCATGGCGCTTTCGGGAATAAATTGAAGATCCCCGAAGTCTCCCTATCAGAGCCCGATGGCGGGCCTGACTCAAGGAGACAGCAATGACCCATCGCCATGACGATGACGGCGCGGACGGCGTGACGCGCCGGCATGCGCTGGAATGCATGATCTGGGCGGGAACAGGGGTGCTGTGGACCGTGGCCGGAGGCGTGCCGGTCTCGCGCGCGTTTTTGGGTACAGCTCAGGCGGCCGAGGCGACCGGCTTTTCCTTCCTGCAGATTTCCGACAGCCATGTCGGCTTCAACAAACCGGCCAATCCGCACGCCATGGACACGTTGAACGAGGCCATCGCCAAGGTGAAGGCGCTGCCCGGAAAACCCGCGTTCATGCTGCATACCGGCGACATCACCCATCTCAGCAAGGCCGAGGAATTCGACAATGCGGCGCAGGCCATCGGCGCTGCCGGGCTCGACGTTCACTATGTGCCCGGCGAGCACGACCTAGTCGATGAAGGTCAGGGCAAGGCCTATCTTGAGCGCTACGGCAAAAACACCAAGGGCGCGGGCTATTACAGCTTTGACCAACAGGGCGTGCATTTCATCGGGCTCGTTAACGTTGTGGGGCTGAAAGCGGGCGGCATGGGATCGCTGGGCGCCGAACAGCTCGCCTGGCTCACCGACGACGTGAAGGGCCTTACCGATTCAACGCCGATCGTCGTTTTCGCGCATATCCCGCTCTGGGCGCTCTATCCGCAATGGGGCTGGGGCACGGACGATTCGGAGCAGGCGCTGGGCCTCCTGAAGCGCTTCGGCTCGGTGACGGTGCTGAATGGCCATATCCATCAGCTCATGCAGAAGGTGGAGGGCAACGTCACGTTCCACACGGCGCGCTCGACCGCGTTCCCGCAGCCCGAACCCGGCAAGGCGCCATCGCCCGGCCCGATGCTGGTGCCAGCCGAGAAGCTGCGTGGAGTGCTCGGCGTGCGCAGCGTCGTCTACGCGCCCGGCAAGGCGACGCTGGCGGTGACCGACAGTTCGCTGGCCGACGCATGATCGGGCGGCGTTTGCTGATTTGGCTGGCCCTGTTCCTGGCCGTTGCGGGACCGGCGCATGCTGACGACGCCGTTGTGGCGAAGGATGTCGTGAAGGTGAAGATCGAGAACTTCACCTTCAACCCAGCTGAGATCACGGTGAAGCCTGGAACGACGGTGACCTTTGAGAACGCCGATGACATCCCACATTCGGTGGTCGAGAAGGACGCCAAGTTCCGCTCGAAACCTCTCGATACGGGCGAAAACTTCACCATGACGTTCAAGGACGAGGGCGTGGTCACCTACTTTTGCGGTTTTCATCCGCATATGACGGGTAAGGTGATCGTCAAGCCCTGATGGATTTGCAGGGTGATCATGAGCAACACGTCGCGCCGGGCGGCCGGCTCCCCGCAGGGGAGTCGCCCGGTGCAAACAATGAGCTTCTCTTGAACGACCAGCGGCAGCGGCGGCGCTTTGACGAGGTGGTTCTCCCACATCTCGACGATGCGCTGTCGCTCGCCCGCTGGCTGACGGGCAGCGTGGCCGACGGCGAGGATGTGGTGCAGGACGCCGCCATCCGCGCCTTCAACGCGCTGCCCACGTTCCACGACGGCAATCCGCGCGCCTGGGTTTTGGCAATTGTGCGCAACACGGCCTTTTCCTGGCTGCGCAAGAACCGGCCGAAGGCGCTGATCGTGACGGATGAAGAGTTCGAGGCCGCCGGGCAGGAGGCGTCGCTCAGGCCCGATCAACCGGGACCCGAGGCGGCGCTGATCGCCAAGGCCGATGCAAAATCGGTGCAGGACGCCATCGCGGCGCTGCCACTCACCTACCGGGAGATCATCGTGCTGCGGGAGATTGATGACTTGAGCTATCGCGAGATCGCCGAGGTGACCGGCCTGCCGATCGGCACGGTCATGTCGCGCCTGTCGCGGGCCCGCGGCCTGTTGATACAGAAACTCGGCAGTATGCGCCGCGATGCCCAAGGGGCGGCATGACCATGGCGTCCACTGATGATGATGACGTGCTGCTAAGCGCCTATCACGACGGCGAGCTTGAACCTGCCGCTCGCCGCGCGCTCGAACTCCGCCTACAGAGCGATTCTGCGCTCAGACAGCAGTTCGACCGGCTTAAGGCGCTGAGCGGCGCGTTGGCGCGCGGCCTTGATAAGGATGTCGCCCCAGATAGATTGCGCGAACGCATCGCGCGCATCGGCAACGCTCCGGCGACGCCCCACTCCGTCCGTTCACACCGCTTCGACTGGCGCGCCATGGCCGCCAGCGCCGTCATCGCCGCAGGGTTCGCTAGCTCTTTGACCTATGTCGCCGTGGCGCCGGAAACTTCGGCTGTCGCCAGCCAGGCCATCGTCGCCGTGCACCAGCGTGCGCTGCTGGCCGCCTCGCCGGTGGACGTCGCGTCATCCGACCGTCACACGGTAAAACCCTGGTTCGATGCGAAACTGGCGCTTTCCCCTTCCGTTATTGATCTGGCCGCGGATGGCTATCCACTCCTCGGCGGACGCATCGATACGATCGATGGCCACGCGGTTCCTGACACGATCTATCAGCGCGGCAAGCATCTCATCAGCGTGATCGCCGTGCCCTTGCCCGGGAGCCGCGACACCGGCGGCGCAGTTACCCGGCAGTCCCGCGACGGCTACACCGCCCTCACCTGGCGCGGCGTGGATTTCAGTTATTCGGCTGTATCTGACGTTGCCGATGGCGATCTCGACACATTCGTCAGTAAGCTGCGCATGGCGATAGTTAAATGATGGCTAGAGGGTATGCGCCATACTTGGTGTCAGGCACAAAGTCGCCTTGCGACGTTCGCAATCGAAACTAGGAGCCTTCAGGCGACTTTGTACCTGACACCCAGTAAGCGCCAGATGCGTCTACCCCGCCTCGCGGAACTGCTCCGCCGTCGCCAGATCGACCGACACCAGTTGCGACACGCCCTTCTCGGCCATGGTGACGCCGAACAGCCGGTCCATGCGCGACATGGTCATGGGGTGGTGCGTGATGACCAGGAAAC
>JAYUAJ010000127.1:0-2213 GCA_043741375.1 Hyphomicrobiaceae bacterium
CGCCGCTTTCGCAGCCGCCGGTTGATTGGCCGTGGGCGGACCGTTATAGGCCTCACCTGCCGCGTAGATCCACCCCAGCACTTGGCCGACGGGAATGTCCTCGCCGATCGCCGGCTTGATCCCGCGCAAGACGCCAGAGGCCGGCGCCTCGATCTCCATCGCCGCCTTGCTGGTTTCCAGATCGAACAGCAGCGCGCCCTTCGCGATGGCGTCGCCGTCCTTGGCGTACCACTTGACGATTTTGCCCGTGGTCATGTCCATATCGACGCGCGGGAGGATGATTTCAGTCGGCATGGCTCATTCGTTCCTAGAGCGATTCCGGAAAAGTGTGAAGCGGTTTTCCGAAAAGAAGCGCGCCAAATCAAAGACTTAAGCCTTTGAAGCGATTCGAGGAAGAGCTGAAAGGCTCTAAGCGCGCCCACGCGCAGACGCCCGCACCGCTTCGATGATGTTTTCCACTTGCGGCACGGCCGCCTTTTCCAATTGCGGATTGTACGGGAGCGGACAATCTGCCCCACCCAGACGCAAAATGGGCGCATCGAGATAGTCGAACGCCTCGCTCTCAGCAATCAGGGCACTGACTTCCGCGCCGACGCCCATGGTCTTTACACCCTCGTAAACGCAAACTAGCCGCGTCGTGCGCTTGACGCTGTCAATCAGCGTCGTCTTGTCCAAAGGACGTATCGAGCGCAAATCGATCACTTCGGCGTCGATGCCCTCGGCCGCCAGCGTCGCCGCCGCCTCCAGAGCGCGGTGCACCATGATGGAGCTGGCGACCACCGTCACATGCTTGCCGGGCCGCCGGATTGCGGCCGTGCCGATCGGCACCGTATAGTAGCCCTCGGGCACTTCGCCCTTCATCTTATAGAGCAACTTATGCTCGAAAATCAGCACCGGATCGGGATCTTCGATGGCGGCGAGCAACAGGCCCTTGGCGTCATAAGGCGTCGATGGCTGCACCACCTTCAGGCCCGGCACATGACCGAACCAGGCTTCCAGGCTCTGGCTGTGCTGGGCGGCCGCGCCCGTCCCGGAGCCGGCGGGCATACGCATCACCAGCGGCACGGACGCTTCGCCGCCGAGCATGTAGCGCATCTTCGCCGCCTGGTTGACGATCTGCTCCATGGCGAGCGCGGCGAAATCGGAAAACTGGAATTCGAAAATAGGACGCATACCCGTCATGGCCGCGCCGACGGCGACGCCCGCCCCGCCGAGCTCAGATATCGGCGTGTCCATGACGCGATCGGCGCCGAAGCGGTTAACGAGATCGCCCGTGACCTGGAAGGCGCCGCCATAGACGCCGATGTCTTCGCCCATCAGAAACACGCGCTCGTCGCGCTCCATGGCGATGGCCATGGCCTCCTGGATGGCCTGGGCATAGGTGAGTTCGCGCGGGGCTGCGTTCGCGGGGTCCGCGCCGGGTTTAGTTCGCGTAGACATAGCGGGTCACATCGGCGGGAGAGGGGGAGGGGCTGGCTTGAGCGAAGGCGATGGCGTCGGTGATCTCGCGCTCGACATCCTCGCGGATGGCCTCGAGTTGCGACGTAGTCTGAATGCCAAGCGCGGTCAGCTCGGCTTCGAAGCGCGCGATCGGGTCCTTGGTCTGCCACGCCTCGATCTCGTCCTTGGTGCGGTAGCGGTTGCGATCGCTGCGCGAATGGCCGCGGATGCGATAGGTCTTGCTTTCGATCAGGCTCGGCCCTTCGCCGCGCCTGGCGCGCTCGACCGCCAGGAACGAGGCTTCCGCCACGGCCGCAAAATCGTTGCCATCGACAATAACGCCGGGCATGGCGTAGGCGGCCGCGCGGGTCGCGATGTCTTTGACAGCAGTGGAGCGTTGCGTGCTGGTGGACATTCCGTAGCCGTTGTTTTCGCACACGAAGATCACCGGCAGCGCCCACACCGCCGCCATGTTCAGCGCCTCGTGAAACGCGCCCTCGTTGTTGGCGCCGTCGCCGAAGAACGACACGACCACCTGGTCGGTGTTGCGCTTCTTGGCCGACAGCGCGGCGCCGACAGCAATCGGAATGCCGCCGCCGACAATGCCGTTTGCGCCGAGATTGCCCTTAGCCACGTCAGCAATGTGCATCGAGCCGCCGCGCCCTTTGCAGTAGCCGTCCTCCTTGCCGAAGAACTCGGCAAACATGCGTTTCACCTCCGCACCTTTGCCGATGCAATGGCCGTGGCCGCGATGGGTGGAGGTGATGTAGTCC
>JAYUAJ010000128.1:0-2209 GCA_043741375.1 Hyphomicrobiaceae bacterium
CCGCAAACGCGCCGCCATGCCCAGATCGTCTCGATGCTCGGCGTGCGCCATATCGTGCTCGCCATCAACAAGATGGACCTGATCGAGCATTCGGCCGCGCGCTACCAGGCGATCGAAGACGATTTCCGGCGCTTTGCGGCGGACAAGAATTTTTCGTCGCTGGTCGCCATCCCGCTGTCGGCTAAGCTGGGCGAAAACGTGCGCGACCATGCGGCCAGCATGCCCTGGTACCAGGGCCCGAGCCTGCTCGAAGTGCTCGAAACCGCCGACGTCGGATCGGCGCAAAGCCCGCTCTCTGCGCGCTTCATCGTGCAGTGGGTGAACCGCGCGGGAGCCGACTTCCGGGGCCTGTCTGGCTCGCTGGTCGCGGGCAACCTTCGCCCCGGCGATAGCGTTCGTGCGCTCCCCTCCGGCCAAGTCGCCAAGGTCGCGCGCATTGTCACCTTCGACGGCGATCTCGCCGAGGCCAAGGCCGGGCAGGCGCCCACGCTGGTGCTGGACCGCGAGATCGATGTCTCGCGTGGCGACGTAATCGTCGCCGACGACGGCACGGCCAATGCGACGCGCACTCTCTCGGCCGACGTCCTATGGATGTCGAATGAGCCCTACGACGCACGCCGCCCGCTGCTCTTGAAAATCGGAGCCAAGACCGTCCCGGTACGGCTCGACGCGGCATCCATGAGCGTGCTGAGCATCGCCAGCGGCGAGCGCACCAAGACGATCAGCCTCGCCACCAACGACATCGCGAGCCTGCAGCTCAGCTCCGATACGCCCGTGGTCGCCGAGCGCTACGCCGACAGCCGCGATTTGGGCGGGTTCATCCTGATCGACCGCGACACCTCGGCAACGGTCGCGATGGGCTTGGTGACGGAGCTGCAGAGCGCGGAAGCGGCGGCGGACCCGACCGCAGCGCATGAGGCCCGTCATGGTGTAGGCGGGATCAAGGCCTACATCGCCCAGCCGGTCGAATCACGTTGGCGCAGCCTCGCCAAGGCCGTCTCCTGGCGCGCCACCGGCAGCGTCGACACCTTCATCCTGGCCTATCTCTTCACCGGCCACGTAAAAGTCGCCGCCGCCATCTCGACCACCGAAATCGCAACCAAGATCGTGCTGTATTTCGGCCACGAACGGTTGTGGCAGCGGCTTGCGCCCGGCCGGGCGGATGTGAAGGGGAAGGACTAGCCGCCTCCGGTTGAACCTTTTCCTGCGCTCGCGCGACACACTCTGCGTACGAGATGCGGCCCGTGGCGGCCGCCCAATCAACCAGAGACAGGAATAGGCTCCATCATGCGCATTTTCACCACGTTCACGTCCGTGCTCGCTCTCGCTCTTGCTCTTGGCGCCGGATCGGCAGAGGCCGGCAACAAGGTCAAGCTCAAGCAATTCGGGTTCGGCAACGCCTTCGGCTCGCACCAGCTGGGCAATGGCAACGAGATTTTCGCCGGCCAGAACGGCAATTTCAACACCACCCTCGCCCATCAGCACGGCAACGGCAATGTGCTGGGCGTCGGCCAGTTTGGCTCCGGCCACAACGCCGCCGTGACGCAGAACGGAGATGGCAACATGATGGGCGTGGTGCAGGTCGGCAAGAACTGCAACCAGGCCGCGACCCAGTCCGGCGGCAGCGTCGGCGTCATGGTATGCGCGGGGTTCTAACTTGCGCTAGGGCTTACTGGGTGTCAGGCACGCGTGCCTGACACCGTACCTCACGGCTTGATCCGATAGCCGGTCTTGAAGATCCACCACACCACGCCGGCGCACACGACGAGCAACGCCATAATCATGGCGAGGCTCACGCCCACGCGCACGTCGGACACCTCAAAAAAGCTCCAGCGAAAACCGCTGATCAGATAAACCACCGGATTGATCAGCGAAATCTTCTGCCAGAGCGGCGGCAACATGGAGATGGAATAGAACGTGCCGCCCAGGAACGTCAGCGGCGTGATGACCAGCAGTGGGATGATCTGCAGCTTCTCGAACCCGTCGGCCCAGATGCCGATGGTGAAGCCGAACAGGCTGAACGTCACTGACGTCAGCACCAGGAACAGCAGCATGACTGCGGGATGCGCGATGTTCAGAGAAACAAAGAAGCTGGCCGTGATCAGTACGATCAAGCCCAGGATGATCGATTTTGTGGTTGCTGCGCCGACATAGCCGATCATGATTTCGATCGGCGACACAGGAGCCGTCAGCACCTCAAAGATGGTTC
>JAYUAJ010000129.1:0-26896 GCA_043741375.1 Hyphomicrobiaceae bacterium
AGTAACCCAGGCCAGGAGGCCGGACGTGACGGATGAACATGCGTTGAAGGATGGACTCTCTGTCACTCGTGACTCTCAAAGTGCCGCGAAGATCGAGGCTGAGGAAAGGGCCGAGTTCGAACGGCTCAAGGCGAAGTTTGGATGATAGTTCTACCGCGATCCACATACCGCGACGACAGCCACCGGCGCCCGCCCCGCCGCCAGCGCCCCGCCAACCAGCAGCATCTGCCCCGCGACCGTTGCCGCCAGAAACAGCACCGATACTCTGATCGTATGCATGGAGTCCTCCAGTCGCGGCAGTCCGGGAGCACGCAACACAAAATCTCCCGTTAGTGTGTCGGATACGCAACCAAAAGACGCCGTGACTCTGAACGTGATGATACGCAACGCGGCGTGAATGCCGCATGAAGCTAACCGGGGACGGGGGCAAAATGGGGGCGAAAATGGCGACGGGCATGAACGGCGGATACGATCCTAGAGAAGACCGTGCCGTTAAACGGGTCTTCACGAGCCCATACAGTTTTCCCGAAATCCAGACGCCGGCCGCGCGCATTCCGATCTCGTCAGAAATTCCCGAGATCGCGCTGGCTGAACACATCATCGATCACATCGCCGCCAAAGGCACCAAGAACGCCCTGGCTGAGGTGTGCCGCATGATCACAGATCACATGTGCGAACAGGAGCCGAAGAGCGCTCAGCCGACATTCGGCACACTCCGCGAGGTCTCCGAAATCCGCGCCCTCATCAGCAACGCCACGGCTCGTCTCAACGAGCTGGAGGACAGCACCAAGGCGAGGATATCGTGAAGGTCGCCGAACATGGCACCAACGGACCCGCCCTGGAAATCTGGGCCATCGATCGCCTCAAGCCCTACGATGCGAACCCGCGCACGATCCCGGGCAAGGCTATCACCAAGGTAGCCGGAAGCCTAAGGGAGTTCGGGTTCCAAAAACCCATCGTCGTGGATGAGCACGGCGTCATCATCGCCGGGCACGTCCTATGGAAGGCGGCACAGTCCGCTGGCATCACGCGCGTGCCCGTGGCGATTTCACGGCTGACACCAGCGCAGGCCAAGGCCTACAGGCTCGCGGATAACCGCACAGCCTCGGAAACCGACTGGATCGATGATCTACTTCGCAACGAGATGACCGAGCTGAAAGCCTTGGACTTCGACTTGAGCCTGACCGGCTTCGACGATCGCGAGCTGCAGAAGTTGCTCAGTGACGATGCTGACATGGAGCGCGCGGAGGATACGCCGGACGTCCCCGTCAATCCCGTGACGGTCCTCGGCGATGTCTGGCTGCTCGGCGCTCATCGCATCGTCTGTGGCGACAGCACCAAAGCCGGCGATGTGGCCAAGGCGCTCAATGGCGTCACGCCGCATCTGATGGTCACAGACCCGCCCTACGGCGTGAATTACGATCCGAACTGGCGTAACGAGGCAGATAGAGCCAGCGGCAAGGCCTACGGCGCGACCGCCGTAGGCGTGGTCCTCAACGACGATCGCGCCGATTGGACCGAAGCCTATGTTCTGTTCCCCGGCGAGGTCACCTACGTCTGGCACCCGCCGGGTGCCATGCAGGTCATGTTTCACAACTCACTCGTGGCGGCAGGCTTCGAAATACGCATGCAGATTGTATGGGCAAAGTCGCATGCGCCTATTGGGCGTGGACACTACCACGTAAGTCACGAGCCGTGCTGGTACGCTGTCCGCAAGAAAGCGGGCGCAACCGGACATTGGCAGGGCGACCGCACACAGACCACGATCTGGAAGATCGACAAGCCGCGGAAATCCGAAACCGGCCACAGCACGCAGAAGCCGATCGAGTGCATGCGCCGTCCGATGATCAACAACTCCAGCCCAGGCCAAGCCGTCTACGATCCCTTCAGCGGTTCCGGCACGTCAATTATTGCCGGGGAGATGACCGGCCGCCACGTTCACGCGATTGAGTTGAATCCAGCCTACGTTGATGTCGCCGTCGAGCGCTGGCAGACGTTCACCGGCCAGACGGCTATTCACGAAGCGACAGGCAAGACCTTTGCCGCCCTCAATGATGAGCGTTACAGCAGCGCTGACGATGCACAGAAGAGCTACACCGCTGGCATTGATGCCATGAGGGAAAAGATCACTGCGGGGGGCAGAACGTGATGTTTAATGAAGACGGTAAATCCGCGCATGGTGACGAGCCAGAGCAGCCACGAAAGAATCCAGGTGGTCGTCCGACATCACTGACATGCGATGCTGACACATTGAAGATTGTTCAAGGGCTTGCGCGCATCCAGTGCACGCAACGTGAAGCTGCGGCTACGATGGGCGTACACCGCGAGACGTTCGCCAAGTTTCTCGACAGATATGAAAGCGCTAGGAATGCTTGGGAAGATGGTCTCGAAACCGGCAAGGCTTCACTGCGTCGAATGCAGTTCAAGAGCGCGGAGAGCGGAAACGTCACGTCTCAAATCTGGCTAGGAAAACAGTATCTTGAGCAGTCAGACAAGGTTGAAGCCAGCAACACGAACGAGGACGGACCTCGCAAAGCTGCTCGGGACATCAATCGCGATGCCCGCCTCGCTGAACTGCTACTCAAGTTCGGAGAAGGACGAGCTGCTCGACTTGCTGGAGGAGGAGAGGCGAGCGTCGGCGAAGACGAGCTTCCTGGACTTCATCAAGGCGATTGACATTCCAGGCGCTCCCGTCAATCCCGATGACGAGGATTGCGACGAGTTCTACCCCGAGCGAGTCAAGCCCGCCGCGCACCACGTCCTGCTCTGTCGCGTGCTGCAAGCGCTCGCCGACGGCAAGATCAAGCGGGCCATGTTTTTTCTACCGCCCGGCCAGGGAAAATCTATATACGCGAGCGTGGCGTTCCCCCCGTACTTCATGGGCCGCAATCCAAGGCAGTCCATCATCGCGGTGAGCTATGGCCAGGGCCTCGCGCGTAAGTTCGGGCGCCGCTGTCGCAGCGTGGTCAAGAGCGCGGCCTATCAGGACATTTTCGGGCATGGCCTCTCGACGGAAAGCTCGGCCGCCGATGAATGGGCATTGACCAACGAGTCGAACTATATGGCGCGTGGCCTCGGTGGCGAGATCACCGGCAACCGCGCCGATGGCGGCATTATCGACGATCCCGTCAAGGACCAGCAGGACGCCGATAGCGTCGCGGTCAGTGACGCGAGCTGGGATGCTTACAACAGCGCCTTCGATACGCGCATCAAGCCGCGCGGCTGGCGGCTGGTGCTGCAAACGCGGTGGTCGCCAAACGACATCTCGGGACGGCTGTTGCCGGACACTTACGACGGCCGCACGGGCATGGTGCGCTGCAAAGACGATCACGATTGGTACGTCGTCAATCTGCCGATGCTGTGCGAGCGCGAAGACGACCCTCTCGGGCGCAAGCCGGGCGATCTGCTCTGGCCGGAGTGGAACGTCTTCGAGGACGTGTGCAAGATCAGGGACAACCCTGTCCGGCAGCGGGACTGGACGGCGCTCTATCAGCAGCGTCCAAGCATGGCGACCGGCAGCTACTTCAAGGAGGAATGGTTCAAGTATTACGAGACGCGGCCGGCGCATCTGCGCATCTACGGCTCCAGTGACTTCGCGGTCACCAAGAAGACGTCGAGCGACTTCACGGTGCATGGCGTGATCGGCGTCGATCCCAACGATGATATCTATGTGTTGGACGTGTGGAAGCAGCGCGTGGAAACGGACGTCGGCGTCGAGACGATGCTGGATATGATCAACGAAAACAAGCCGCTGGCATGGGCCGCCGATCGTGATTTGATCGTCAACTCGATCGGGCCGTTCTTGCGCAAGCGCATGGCCGAGCGTCATGTCTACGCTGATCTGCGCGAGCTGCCCTTGGGCCGTGAGGACAAGGAGATGCGCGGTCAGGCGTTCAAAGCTCGCATGGCCATGGGCAAGGTGTATTTCCCGATCAAGGCGCCGTGGTTCCAGGATGTGAAGGCATCGATGCTGGCGTTTCCGCATGGGCGCCACGACGACGACGTGGACATGCTCGGCCTGTGCGGGCGGCTGCTCGACGAGATGGTCGGCGGCAGCGCCCCGACGCCAGAGCGCGAGCGTGAGCAGCAGGACTACGTCGGCGGCTCGGCGGTGTCGTATGAGTACGGCGACGACGGGGAGACCGACGATCCGATGATCGTCTGATATTGCAAACAATGACGTTGCACTACAATGCAATGTATGCATAATGCATTCATGAGCAAGACAACGCAATTCACGATGCGGCTGGATGGCGACCTTCGCGCGTCCCTACAGGCCCAAGCCGATGCCGAAGGCCGGAGTCTGGCCAATTACATCCATCAGGTGCTGACTGGGTGTGTGGAGCAGATTCCCGCCACGCAGTTCAAGTCCGGTCCAAGCACGATTCTCACACGCGCTGATGATGAGCGCGCGCGAGCGGTTCGTGTCGCGGATAAGCCTGGCGAGCTGACCTACGTGAGCGATGACAAAGACGTATTGAGCGGCGCGGATGAATCGTAATGGATATGTTGACACTTGAGAAGTACGCCAAGGCCAATCAGCTTGGAAAAGTATTCGCACGTCTTATAAGGAGATATGAAGCAGACTTCGATCTGCCGTCCAATGACGCATACAATTTTGCGGTGGCGACGATCACAGCGGCATTGGCCCCAACATTGAGATACATTAAGAGTCATGACCAAGGCGCCTATACGAGCGCTCTTGAGAGATTGGGTGTTAGTTTGCAAAATGCGACATCAGATATATTCCCAGCACACTGGGAATATCATTACGTTAATATCGACAAAGAATTACCAAGCCGCGCTGTGGTTAGTCAGGACCTTTCATTGACATTAGACAGAGAGAGATTGCATGTTGACGAAGCCGTTCGGGCTGGCATTACGGCTATTCGGCGTAGAAGACGAGATGAAGAAAAAAGGCGAAAGGAGAAAGATAAGCGGGACCGGATAAAGCGCCGAGGCAAACCGGTGGCTGTGCCTGCATTCTTAACCCATGACAAGGCGTGTGAGATAGCCCGGTCAAGCCGTGATCCTGACCTGGATGCCTTTATTAGATCATTCAAATGGCCAGCATTTATCGGAATTAGGTTGTGGAATTGCGTTAGCAACGATGATCTGACGTTCAGACAACTCGTTGAAATGCCTGACTATGAACTGCTGCGCTGTCCTAATTTTGGCCGGAAGAGCCTTGCTCTGCTGCGAAGCAGACTAGCGTTGTACAAAGCCAAGGAACGCGCACCGAGTGTTGCGCCTGTGTATATGGCTCATGACAAGGCATGTGAGCTAGCTTGTATGCCGACTGATGATGCATGCAAGCTAGCTCTATCAAGCCGTGACCCTGATCTGGATGCGTTTATCAGATCATTCGAATGGCCAGTAGGAAACGGCACTAGATTGTGGAATTGCGTTGGTAGAGATAGTCTGACGTTTAGGCAACTCGTTGAAATGCCTGACAATGAACTGCTGCGCTGTCCTAACTTTGGTCGAAAATGCCTTGCGCTGCTGCGAAGCAAACTAGCTTTGCACAAAGCCAAGGAACGCGCACGAGTCGAACGCGACGAGGACGTGTCATGAGCCAGACGCCACTGAGCGTGGAACCACTGCCAGCTCCCTACGTGCGTGAGCCGCGCACCTACAGTCACGAGACGTGGTATCTCACCAGGATCGACGATCTGGCCTGGGAGCTGGAGCGCGCGGCGCGTCTCTTGAACGAGGCCTGCCGGACAGGCAGGCTCGACACCCTGGACATGGTGGATTTCATTCGGACATACGGCGATCCTGTCGTGCGCTCGGATTTGATCCGGCGCCTTGCGGCAGAGGGATGGGCACCCAGTTGCTTGACACCTTGATTTCGGCTGATCGGGATGTTATTGTCATGAGATTCAAAATCCTGCTTGGCAGTTGGGTTTGAACGCATACCTGAAAGCGGTGCTCCTGGCCGGGCGCCGCTTTCGCCGTTCAGGTCACGAGACCTATGGTATGGTCGAAAATGCCTGTAAAATCCTCCGCACCGTGACCGCAAAGACATAGCCAGATCGCCATGACTCTCGTCCCGCTCTCCTGAGGTGTCAGCCCTCACGGAGAGCTTTTCATGCGTGCCATCTCAATTCTCGCAGCATGCGCGGCCGTGCTTGTTTCCGGCGCCGTCCATGCCGCCGACAAGGCCGGTGCTCCCGCCGCTCCGGGGCCGTCCCCCATCGCTGTCGATGATCTATACAAGAGCCCCTGGAATAGCTGCCACGTCGAGGGCGGCGTTGACAATCGCGTGGTCGTTAATCGGGACTCGCTCGGTGCTGGCACTGTCCAGGGCCTTGGGCTTGTCGTCGGAGCCGGTTGCGACCGCGTGATTTCGTCCAGGCTCGTGGCGGGTGTGTTCGGGCGCTACGGCTTCACGACCGCCGACAGCAATCTGTCCGGCCTGCACGTGCGCTTTGATCGCCCCTGGCTGCTGGCTGGGCGCGGCGGCTACCTCATCACTGATCAAACGTTGATCTACGGCGTCGTCGGCTATCAGCATGGCATGCTCAAGGCCAGCGACGGCACGGGCACGGCCAGCTTCAAGGCCAAGGGCCTGACGCTTGGCGGCGGCATCGAGATCATGCTCGGCAAGAGCATGTCGCTCGGTCTCGATTATCTCTACGGCGATCTTGAACGGGATTCAGCGCTCGGCGTCAAGCCGGACGCGCACGCGGTCACGCTCGGGTTCAGGCACAAGTTCTAAGGACGGCTCCACCGCATGCCGCCATGGTCGCCCCCGCATGGAGCCGGACCACCGGGAATGATGCCGCCGCCCGGCATGTTCGGTGGGCCGCCGCCGCACGGGCCGATGCCACAGTTTCCCATGCCTGGGTTTGGTCCTCTCCCAGGCATGCAAGGTCCGCCGGGGAGTGATGGCCCCGGCGGACCGCCTCCGATGCCGGTGGACCTGCCCCCCAAGCACAAGACCTTCCCCGAGCCGTCGGCGATCCAGATGGTTGGCCACGAACAGGGCATGGCGCCAGAGGATGGTCAGGACCAGATCGTCGCCCCGATTGACCAAGGCCTCGACGGCACAAAACTGTTCAACAAGTACATGGCCTGGGAGAACGCCAAGTCGTCCGAGCACCAGGAGATGATGCTGGCGTGGCGCTACTATCACGGCAACCAGTGGACCAGCGAGCAGCAGCGCGTGTTGCGCGCGCGCAAGCAGATGCCGACGTACTACAATCGCATCCGCCGCAAGATCAATTTCCTGGTCGGCACGGAGCAGCGTCTGCGTCGCGATCCCAAGGCGTACCCGCGCACGCCCCGCGTCGAGGGTGATGCCAACAGTGCCACTGCCGCGCTGCGCTACATCAACGACAAGACGAAATTCGCGGAGCAGGCGAGCCTCGCCGCGCTGGACTACTTCGTATCTGGCATCGCGGTGCTGGAACAGTCGGCCGAGTCGACCGGCGACGGCATCGACCCGACCAAGATGCACATTCCCTCGGGCATGTATTTCTACGATCCGCGCTCCGAGCGGCATAACTTCAGTGACATCAAACACTGCGGCATCTGCAAGTGGGTCGAGATCGAGACGGCCCAGGAGATGATGCTGGCGCTCGGCAATCAGGAGGCCGCCGATCAGGTCGAGCGCCTGGGTGAGCATCATGCGGGCGGGTTTGCTGGCACCAACCTTGCTGATGGCGACAAGAGCAAGAACTGGGTTAATCCCGACACGCGCTCATGCCGCCTGATCCAGATGTACTACCGCCACAAGGGCGCGTGGCGTTTGGCGTTCCTGATCGGCTCGATCAAGCTGCACGATCAGGTGTCCATCTTTAAGAACGAGGACGGCACCAGTCGCCACCCGTACACGGCCATGTCCTGCTACATCGATACCAACGGCGACCGCTACGGCATCACCCGCGATATGCGGCCGATCCAGGACCAGATCAACCACCGGCTCTCCAAGCTGCTGCACATGATGAGCACCCGGCAGCTCTTCCACGAAGATGGCACGTTCGAGAACCCGGCTGCCGCGCACCGCGAGTTCATGAAACCGGACGGGCGCGTGGCGTTCAACCCCGGCAAGCTCTCGGGCGGCGCGTGGCACATCCAGGACAACCAGGCCGAGATCAAGGGCCAGTCGGAGCTGTTGGCCTCCGCCATCCAGGAAATCGAGAACATCGGCCCGAACCCCGGCTTGATCGGTCGCGGCGAGGGCATCAACAACCAGTCGGGCCGCGCGATCCTGGCCCAGCAAAACGCGGGCATGACGGAGCTGTCGCCGGAGTTCGAGCGTATCCGCAATTGGAAGCTCACGAGCTATCGCGCCGACTGGGCGTGCATCCGGCAGTTTTGGACGGGTGAGCGGTGGGTGCGGATCGCCAACGGCAAGGGCGTGCAGTTCGTCGGGCTCAATCAGGTCGAGCCCGATCCCCAGACCGGCATCCCCAAGATGCGCAACGACATCGCCAAGCTCGATATCGACATCATCCTGGAGGAAGGCCCAGACACGATCACGATGCGCGAGGAGATGCTGCAGACGTTCTCGCAGCTCGGCCCGAACGCGATGGGGCCGCTGGGCAAGATCATCATCGAGCTGTCGAACACGCCCGACAAGGACGAGCTGCTCAAGATGATCGACGAGGCGCAGCAACCGCCGCCGCAGATGATGGCGATGAAGCAGCGCATGGACGATCTGGAAGCGGCGCTGAAGGAAGCTGGCATCGCCGAGAAACATGCCAACGTCGAGAACAAGCGCGCCGACACGCTGACGAAGCTGGCGGGCATCATGGTGCCGCCGCAAGCGCTCAGCCAGGGTTTTCCGATCCCGTTTGGCGACGAGCCGAGCGTGCACGCGCCGCAGCCGCTGTTGCCGCCGGGCATGGGGGCCGCACCGGGCATGGGTCCGCCGGGGCCTATGGGTGGCCCGCCGCCCGGCATGAACGGGCCGCCCCCAGGCATGCACGGACCAGGACCGCCGCAGCCGCCCGGCATGCCGCCGATGTCTGGACCAGGAATGCCGATGGGGCCAGCGCCAGCCGGCGTCGAGCCCAAGCTCGGCCAAGCCGGGACCTTGCCGATGCCGCCGCCGGGCGTGCTGCCGGGCGTCGCGGCCATGCCGGGCATGGGGCCCGCACCGGGCATGGGGCCCGCACCGGGCAGGCCACAGTTCTTGCACGCTCCCCCACAGGGGGTTGAGCGGCCACGCGCCTTTGTTGCGTAAGCCTGAAGTTGCGTTGTCAGCGGTCGTGTCGGTTTCCCCTTCGGCGATGGGAAACCCGTGTGCGGAGCCGTTCGCGCGTGAGCGATCTCACGCGGTCTCGCTGGCCTAACCAGCGGCCCATTAGTGGGTCCCACTAGTGGGTTCGGGCTCGTTGCAGCCGAACTGCGACGTTCGTGACCAGCAAACGATAATGCGGAGCATATGAGATGACTGAGACAACCGACCAAGCAGCCCCGTCCGGCGAGTTCGCAGGGTTCTCCCTGCTGTCCGAGCCCAGCGGAGGTGCGGCCCCCGCGAGTGCCCCGGCGCCTGATGCCGGACAAACATCGCAACCCGCGCCAACCCCTGCACAGCCTTCGGCCGCACCGCCTGCCCAGAATGGTGCTCAGCCCCAGGCCGGTCAAGCGCCTCATGGCGTCCCTGCACAGCAGGCAACACAGCCAGGCAACCCCGGTGCGCCGGTCCCTGGACAACCGCCCGCCGAACAGGATCAGCGCCAAATCCCATATGCTGCCTTGAAAGAGGAGCGCGAGGCACGCCGTGCCGCTCAGGCCGAAGCTCTGCAAATGCGGGGCTACATCCAGGCCATGCAGCAACAGGCGGCTCTCGCACAGCAACAGCAGCGTCAGCAGCCAGCGGCCCCGCCGCCGGCACCAACGCCCATCCCTGATCCAGCCCTCGATCCCGAGGGCTACCACCGGCACATGCAGGAGCAGTTCGCCGAGCGCGAACGGCACATGGCAGGTGTCGCGGAGCAGCAGGCGGCCGAGACACGTTTCGACACATCGGTGATGGTGCATTCACAACGCATCGGCTCCGAGAATGTGGCGAGTGTCGCGGAATGGGTGCGGAAGCAGGGCGATGATGTCGGGACCTGGTTTTCGAACCAGCGCGACCCCATCGGCGCGGCGATTCAAGCCTATCAGAAATCGGCCGTCCAGGCCGAGATCGGCAACGATCCCGCCGCCTACTGGCAGCAGCGTGAGACCGCCATCCAGGCCCATGCCATGGAGCGCGCTCGCGCTGAGCTGACGCAGCAGATGCGCGCGGGTGCTCCCGCTCCTCTCATCCCGCCCAGCCTCGCGACGCAAACGCGCTCCTCACCCAACGGTGCCCCGGAAGTCATGGGGACGGATCGCGATTTCGTGCGGGGCTTCCTCAGCGAACGACGAGCCCGATAAAGGAATAGAACATGACCGTGCCTGTTGGTTTTACGACCACACCCAATGTGATGCCGAACGACCAGGTCGACATCCAGTTCCGTCGCACGTTCCTCAAGGAATACGTGCGCGAAAGCGGTTTCGCGCCCTACATGGCCGAAGGCGGCGAAGGGCAGTTGATGCCCATCCACACCGTCGTCGAGACCAAGAAGGGCGGCGAGACCTGCCGTATCCCGCTGCTGGTTCGCCTCAAGAACCGTGGTGTCGCCGGTAACGACACGCTGGTCGGCAAGGAAGAGCCGCTCGGCAAGTACACCTTCCACGCGCGCGTCATGCTGCACAGGCATGGCGTCGCGACGGAAGAGTGGGACGAGCACAAGTCATTCGTGAAGATCGTCGACGAAGTGAAGCCGCACCTCAAGCTCTGGGCAACCGAGCAGATGCGCGACAACATCATCGACGGCCTGCGCATGGTGAAGTCGAGCACGACCAACACCGTGCCCGACGAGGTGATCGGCGCGCCGCTCGCCAATCCCGACCCCGGTTCGTCCGTCGTCCAGAAGGTGACGGCCCCGGCCGCGACCCTCAATGGCTGGATGGACCAGAACTCCGACCGCACGTTGTTCGGCCAGGACGGCGCCCCCGGCGTCGTCGTGACGAACCGCGTCGCCGGTAACTTCTCTGCCAGCATCGCCAACGTCGTGACCAATTCGGGCACGTCCGGCTTCGGCAGCAAGGCTGTTCGCCGCCTGAAGTATCTCGCCATGCACGCTGATCCGCACATTCGCCCGATGCGGACGGGCGAACAGGGCCGTGAGTACTTCGTCTGTTTCACCGACTCCGACACCTTCGATCAGGCGTTCTACGATGCCGACATCAAGTTGGTGAACACCGAAGCACGCGCCAGAGAGGGCGGCGGCATGGACAAGAACCCCCTCTTCCAGGACGGCGACCTGCTCTATCGCGGCGTCATCATCCGGGAAATCCCGGAGCTGCTGGCCATCCCGACCGGCACCTACGGCAACACCAAGAAGATCGGCTTCGCGCATTTGTGCGGTGCACAGGCGTTGAGCTGGGCGATTGGTAGTACTCCTGAATTCCGCAACCGTCTCGAGGACGATTATGGGCAGCTGAAAGGGGTTGCTTTGCGAGAGATTCGGGGGTGTCAGAAGATTCAGTTCTACATGGGGGCGAACACGAGTGGCAACCAAACAGCCGCTGCGCGCACGATTGATCAAGGCTCTGTGACGGGGTTCTTTGCGCTATCGTGAGTTGCAAAGACGGCGACTTGGAGGTATACAGCTGGGGCGTCTATGGTGACGCCCCAGTTCAACGAGAGAAAATATGAACGACACGGCTTACATCAAACTCGGTCCCAAGGCCCAAGACTTCTCCGGCGTGAGGGTTTCGAAGCTGCTTGGGCTTGGCCCCGTGCGCAAACGTGGACAGCACGTCATCTGGCGTTGCCGGTGCGACTGCGGAGCTATCACGGAGGTGGCTGCTACTCACCTGCAGGAAGTCCTTAAAGGCAGCCGCGGCACCCATTCGTGCGGGTGCCAGCGACGAGCAAGCGCGGCGGCGCGACAAACGACTCATGGTCATTCCGACACGCCGGAATACGCCATCTGGCGGAGCATGATCACGCGGTGCGGAACAAAATCAGACACGAACTACCACAAGTACGGCGCGCGCGGCATCCGCGTTTGCGAGGCGTGGCTCGGCCCGGCCGGCTTCATGGCCTTCATCACGCATGCCGGCTGGCGGCCCAACAAGCGAATGTCGATCGACCGCAAGAACAACGACGGCAACTACGAGCCGGGCAACGTGCATTGGACGAGCGCGGCGAGCCAAGCCATGAACCGGCGCAATACGCGCCACGTGACCTGGAAGGGCCGCGAAATGCCGCTGCGGGACGCCTGCGAAGTCGCGAACGTCAACTACAAGATCATCCATAATAGATTGAGCAAGGGCATGTCGTTCGACGATGCCGCCAGCCTGCCGACACGGCCATACACGGGGACGAACTGATGCCGAAGCTGACCTACATCGGCGACGCGCCGACGCACTCAAACGGCTACGATTTCCCGCCTGGAGTGGCTGTCGAGATCGACCGGCCCGAGATATTCGATCTCCTGAAGCAGAACCCGTTTTTCACGGTTGGCGAGGTGGCGCCGGTGGTTGTCGCGCCGGTCGCCGTGGTCGAGCAGCCGAAGCCAGCGCCGGTCGTGGAACCGCCGAAGGCGCTCGATCCTGTCGTCGCGCCCGTCGTCGAGCGCGAGCCCGGACCGGCCCGTCCGGCACAGCCCGCGCAGATGGCCAAGCCGCAACAGTGGTCGTCAAGGAAGCGCTGATCCATGGCCCAGATCAAACCACCCCGCTCGCGCACCGACGTGGACCTCGCCACCGAGGCTCTGCGCATGCTCAACATCATCGGCGTGCACGAAGAGGCGGCCGGTGCCGATGGGCAGGACGCTCTCAACCGCTGGCACGAAAAATGGGCTGATCTGATCGACGACGGCACGGTCGATTTCGCCTACGATGAAATCCCGCTCGCCATGTTCCGCGCCTGTGCGCGCCTGCTCGCCGACATCATCGCGCCGACGTATGGCCGCCAGCCTGCGGCCGATCCAGACGATGCCGCCGGGCATCCAAGCTATGTCCGGCTCTACCGCTACCGCGCCGAAAGCGGCTCTGGCGACCAGGAAGAAATCCTCATGATCGAGGAGTTCTGACATGTCCGCCCAAATGGTGCCGCTTCAGCTGTTCGCCAAGAGCAATCCCGGTCGCACGGGGTTCGCCGGCATGGCGCGGTATGTCAATTGCGAGCCCGAGATGATGGGACCGGAGGGCCGCACGCCGATGCCGGTGTACGCGCGCGGCGGGCTGTCGCGGTTTTCCACGCCCGCCGGCAATGGCGGCATTCGCGGGCTGTTCCGGCTCGACGATACGACGGCCTACGCGGTCGCGGGCGCTGGACTGTTCCGGATCGGCGACACTGGCGAGGCGACACGCATCGGCAGTGTTCCGGGGCAAGGGCCTGTGTATTTCGAGCGTAACCGGCGCAAGGTCGCCGAGGTGGCGATGGTCTCTGACGGCCTCGCCTGGATCATCGAAAACGATACGCTGAAACGGTTGCCGGTGCCGGCGTCTGATACGGGCATCGTCGCTGTACAGGACGTGACCGTCATCGACGGCATCCTGGTGTTTTCGACGCGCGATGGTCAGTACCATTTCACCAATATCGACAACGCCTTCGCCATCACGGCCATCGACTACGGCACCGCCGAGGGCAACCCGGATGGGTTGCGGCGGATATTCGCGCACAAGCGGGAGCTGTGGATGTTCGGGGACGAGAGCATCGAGGTGTGGGCGCCCACTGGCAATCGCGACGCGCCGTTTCAGCGGCTGGGCGGCGGCTACATCGAGCGCGGCTGTCTGGCGGGGCGGACGGTGCAACTCCTGGACCAGGGCCTGCTGTGGGTCGCGGACGACTTCTCCGTGCGTCAGGCTAATGGCTATCAAGCGTCGCGCGTTTCCACACCGTATGTGGAGCGCGTGATCGCGGGCGAACCCGAGGCGTTGCGCTCCGACATTCGCGGCATGACCTACGTGCTCGACGGGCACGATGTCTATACGATCTCGGGTACCACATTCACGCTGCGGTTCGATACGACCACGGGTGCCTGGACGGACCTGAGCACATACGGCTCGCAGCGCTGGCGGGCGGAGAACGCGATCAGCTTCGCGGGCAAGGTGATCGTCGGCGATATCGCCGAGCCGCGCCTGTACGAGGTCTCCAACGCCAATACGACCGACGACGACCTGCCGATCGTCATGTCGGTGACATTCCCGACCGTGGCCGCGTATCCACGCGCGATCGTTTTCTATGAAATCCGCTTCGATGTGGTGCCAGGCGTTGGACTTTCCAGCGTGACTCTGGACAGGGACAAGCTGGACCCGAGCGTGATGCTGCGGTGGTCGGATGATGGCGGCGAGAGCTGGAGCCCGACCTTGCGGCGGCCCGTGGGGCGGCAGGGGAATGGTACGTTCCCGTCGGCACGCTTCAACCGGCTCGGTCAGTCGCGTGAACGTGGCCGGATCATCGAGTTCAGTTGCGTGGCCGGCGTGTTTCGCGGGCTGTTCGGCGGCTCGATGATGGTGGGACAGGTGACCAATCCGTAACATCTTCCCTGCCCTAAAGGACGGGGATTTCCACTGCTGGAGCCTGATGTTCCAGGCCGACACGCAGAATGTTCTTCGCCGCGTTGATGTCGCGATCGTGCGACGCCCCACAGTTGGAACAGGTCCAGTGTCTCATTCGCAACGAGCCCATACCTTTCGGACTGCTGTCGGGGATCTCCCGGCAGCACGAGCACGTGCGGGAAGTGGATCGTTCGTCGGCCTCGACATATCGCGCTTTGTGCCTTCTGGCCTTGTAGCAAAGCTGATTGCGGAACATCGACCAGCCGGCATCCAGGACGGACTTCGCCATCTTGGTCTTTGCCAGTTTGGCCGCGCTCACATTGCCGACGACGATCAATTCATTGTCGCGAGCAATCCGGGTGGACTGCTCGTGCAGGTGGTGCCTCCTGGCGTTGGCGATCTTGGCGTGGATCGCTCTGGTGCGACGCTTGTTGCCAGCGCGCTGAGCTATGGCGAGTTCCGCCTCGTATCGACGATAGTGCTTCAAGGCGGGAATGGTGCTGCCATCGCTGCACGCGGCCAGCGTCTTGAGACCGAGGTCGATGCCGATCTGGCCGGGGCCCATCGGAAGATCGTCGGCGACCGCGCACTGGAACGTCACGTACCAGCGGCCACGGGCGTCCTGGACGAAGGCGCCGGACTTGAACTGGCCGTCGATCTCGCGCGACTTCCAGAAGTGGATGCGGCGTTTGAGATAGGTGCAGTGACCGCCGTCGATCTTCACGGCGCGGGGAATGAACGGCACCCAGCCGAGCGAGCGCTTAGCGCCGCCGCTGGCGCGCCATCTGAGATGGCCACGGTTGGCGTCGCGTTTGGCGGCATACTCGCGACAGACCGCGTTGACGGTGTCGGAGTGCAGGTCGAGCCCAGCCTTTGCAAGGCCGCGAGTCAGTGCGTTGAGGTCGTAGGAACTCGGCCACCGCGATACGCACCCAGCCTTCCAGCGGGCTTCGGCATCGCGCTGGATTTGGTTGCAGTAGTTCCAGACGAAATTCACGGTGCGCGCATGCCGGGCAAGGTGCTTGCCGACGGTGGCGTCCTTCACGCGGAACTTGAACGTCAGGAACATGCCTTGAGTTGTATAGTTCCGCATCCGTTCTTGCAAACTGGGAATCGTGTCACGGGAAAATTTCGGGCTGAAACCAGAACTCCTATCCCTCACCGTCCTTCAGGCCGGTGCATCTCGGAGAATGTCGGGTGAACGGCTTCGATTTCGATCTGGACATGGGATCGGCACTGGACCCGTCGTGGGGCCTGGGCACGACGCATTCATATGAGCCGGGCGATTTTCTTAGGTCGGCAGGTGGCAAGCTCAAGGGGCTGTGGGACAACTCGAACCTCGGCGCGGTGTATAGTAGTGGCGATCTGCGTCCGCCGGCCGATCCGAACTGGCAGCCGAACATCGCACCACCCAAATCGCCCGGAGGCTGGGATAACTACGGCCCAACCGTCGTCACGTCGACGCCGCCGCCGCTGGCGCAGGGCACACTCACATCGCAGGACATGGCCGCGCCGCATGCCGTGCCTCAGGCACTCGTGCCTCAGGAACTCGGCCCGCCGCCGCCGGGCACGCCAACCTATCGCGTGTCTGGTTATTCACCCGCCGAAATCCACAACGCCAACGTCGCTCAGGGGACGGCGCCGGGACCGCGCATGCCAGTGGGGGCGGCATCCAGCGCCCCAGGTTCGGACATGGGGCTTGGTCTGAGTGCGCAAGGCCGCACGCTCGATGCCTACCGCCAGCAAGTCCATGGACCGTCGAGCTTCAACGGCTTCGCCAAGCCCAATCAACCCGGCCCCAATCAACCCGGCCCCAATCAACCCGGTAATGCATCGCCCTACGTGCCGCTTGGCGGCAGCATGGCCGGCGCACGCTTCGCCGACGTGCCGACATCGGGCGGAGCGCCCAATAGCCGCGAATGGGGCGGCCCGCGTGGCAGCGGCCGGCATGCTGGCATCGACATCCCCGGCAAGGTCGGCGACCCCGTCTACATGTCTCCGGGCGGCACTGTGTTGCGAGCCAGCCAGGGGCAGGGATACGGCAATTACGTCGATGCTCAGGCGCCGGATGGCACCGTGCACCGCATGGGGCATCTGAACAGCATCGCGCCGGGCATGAAAGAAGGCGCGCAACTTGGGACGAATGCGCAGGTCGGTGGTCTTGGCCATACCGGCAATGCGGGTCCTGGATTTCCGCACGCGCATTACGAGGTGTTCCCGAACCGGGACGCCTACGACCGCGCTTCCGGTCAATCCAGCCGTGCGAGCTGGCAAGAGCGCTCCGATCCGCGTGAATGGTTCTCGAAGTACTACAAGCCGCTGATGGAGCCGTCGGCTGGGCTCAACGCCGTGCCCGAAAGCGGGCTACCGAAACTGTCGTTGCTGCCACTGCCGCCGCCGGGGGCGCCGTCTGACTTTCGGCCGGAAGGCCCATATGGCGGTGCGGTCGCTTCGCGGCCCCCATCTGGTCCGGGCACGCGATCTGCGCCCCGTTCCGCCGATGCGGCGGCCGAGCCGTCGCCGGAAGTTCTGCCGTGGGCTCAGCAGACAGTCGCATCCGCATCACCTCTCGACGGCATGAAATCCGCCATGCAGCCCTATAAAAAGCAGTTCAACGCTTTCGCTGACGCGGCCGGTGACTTCGGCAAGGCCATGCAGGCACAGAGCCAGCAGAAGCTCCCGCAGTTCCCGAACACCCAGCTCGCGCCTCTCCAGAAAACCCCATACCGGTGGATCGGATGATGTTTCGCCCTCAAAACATGTTCGCCCCGCAACAGCCGATGGACCAGATGCAGCCGCGCGGCGGACAGAACCTGTTCGATCGCGGGCAGGACATGTCACGCCAGAAGTTCCTACCGGGAGGGATGCAGCACGGCCCCGACATCAACATGAACCACGAGGGGTCGATGCCCTGGTTCAAAGGCACGCCGCCCTTCGAAGCGCCAATCTATCCGATGCCCGGCGAGAGCACGGCGACGGACGAAAACGGCATCACTTCGCCGGGCATCGACCCGTACCGCCGCTTCAAGTTCCTCGATCCGTCCCAGAGCGGCATGGGCGGGGGCGGCAGCGGCGGCGGCTTCAATATGCTCTCAGACCCATTTGAGTGACGGCCATGACAACCACACCGCTCGTCCTGCCTCAGTCTCTCAAGATCGCCGAACCGGCGAACGGGAACCTCGTCGCCGTCTATCAGCACCTGCTGACGCAGATGGCGGCCAAGATCAACGACCTGGAAGCGCGCATCGTCGCGCTCGGAGGCTGACGCGATGGCGGCTTATGATTCATATGGCCAGGGGAGCGGCAGCGGCTATGGCGGCTATATATCCCCATCCGCCCGCCTGCCAGCAACCGGCGGCAACGGCGCCTTTGGCGGCGGCACCGGCGACCCAACCCCATCCGTCCGCCTCCCCGCGACCGGCGGCGGCCCGGGCGGCTATGATAGCTATGGAACCGGCTCGGGCAGTGGCGGCGGCCGGAGTGGCGGCAACGGCGGCTATGGCTACGGCACCGGCTCGGGATGGAACGGCTTCGGCGGCGTCGATAAGGGCACGCCGGCCGCCGGCTCGATCACGGGTTCCGGCATCGATTGGGGCTACGGCAAATCCCAGGAGTACTACGACCAGGGCAAGGACCAGTCGCTCGGGCAGTACGTCAACCCCGGCATGCAGGCGACGGACTGGTCGAACGGCGCCATGGCCAATGCGCTCGGCGGCAACGGCGGGGATGCCTCCAAGCAGTACTGGAACGGCTTCATGCAGAACGGGCCGCTCAACGCGGCCATGGATCGCGCGGCCGACAAGTCGTCATGGCAGACCAACGCCATGGGCTACGGCCATTCCGGCGCGTCCGAGATCGCCCGTCAGCGCATCGGCGCCGACATGGGCTACGCCGCGACGCAGGATCAGACTCGCAACCTGCAAGGCCAGCAGGCGCTGAACCAGCAGTATAGAAACATGGGCATGAACACGACCAATCAGTTCGCGGATTGGCAGGGGACGACGGCCTACAACGCCGGTCAGCAGAAGGACCAGCTCGCGAGCAACAAATACCAGATTGATGAAATGAGCAAAATTCGCAGACAGGAATCTAAATCAAACAACTTCCTTGGCGGCCTTGGCGCTTTCGCCAAAATCTTAGGTGCTTTCTCTGGGATCCCCAAAGCGTGAGGATATAGGATATGCCAGCGCAACCGCTCAACATGTTCAAGGATTTTTCCGGTCTGTCTCAGCGGCCTGATACGACCATGATGCAATTCGGGATCAACGCCATCGGCGAAGGCCTCGACAAGATGTACGATCGCGGCCGTAACCGCGCTGCGTCCGAAGCGCTCGCGAACGGCGACATCTCCGGAGCTATCCGCGCCAGCCAGGACCCGAAGTTCGGGCTGGCAGCGCGCGCTGACGATCGCACGTCGCAGGACTGGGAACAGAAGCGCCAGGAGCACCTGGGCAGCGTGTTCTCGATGGCTGATACCCCGGAAAAGCACGCACTGCTGACCCGCAGCCTCGACGCGCGCGGCATCAAGTATGACCCGTCCTTGAAGGACTACAACAGCGCCCGTCAGCTCGGCGGTGTCTATAGCGCCAACAACCAGGGCTACCGGGAGGGTGAGGCCAAGATCGCCGGGATGGAAGCGTCGGCCCGCGCCCATGATCCCGCCTACCTCGCGCGCGTCGAGGCAGAGAAGGCCGCGCAATTCCAGAAGTTCGCGAACGGCCAGCCGATCGACCCCAACGCGATCGCCAGTTCGCGGATACAGAGCCCCAATCAGGTGCCGTTGCACCCCATGCCGGGTGCCGGCACCATGCCCGGTGCCGGCCCAGGTGGCTCCGCCGACAGACCGATGGGTGGCGCGGCCGGTCAAGGCGGGCAATCGCCGCAAGGCGGCTTTGCCCCACAGCAGTCGCAGACGCCCGCCGCTCAGGTCCGCCCCGCTGCTCCGAACACGGGCGAAGCCGGTGCTCCCGGTGTGACCACGGGAACGGCGCCGCAAGGCCCGCCGCCTCCTCAGGCCGGGCCGCCGCCTCAATCCGGGCCGCAACCTTCCGGGCGCATGATGGTGCCCGGCATGCCAAGAGGCGGTGATCCGACCATCGCCGGTGGCGGTAGCAACATCAAGGCTCAGGTGCGCCCCGGCACCATGTCCCAGGACACCCTGAACGAGATCATGGCCGAGAAGCTCCTCGGCAAGGACGCGTCCATGATCATCAACCGTGCTCCCGAACGGCAGGGACGCGTCACGGAAGAGCAGGCTCTCGGCAAGCTGCGCGCGGAAGACGCGCAGCGCCAGCAGCAGGTCCAGGCGCGCATGCTGCCGCTGATCGAGGAGTTCAAGGCCACGGCCATGAAGTACGGGCCGGACGTGCTCAACAACGCCATCGGCCCGTTCCGGGGGGACGAGACGTTCCAGAAGTGGTTGAGCCTCAACCCGCGTGGTGACGCGTTGACCTTCGGGCTGAACAAGGAGCTGCACCACTTTGTCGAGCTGGTGGCCAGCCAGATCAAGGCGACCGAGGGCGGCAAGGGCGGCGGCACCGACGCCGACATGCAGACGTTGAAGGATGCGCTCGGCAAGGCGATCCAGCAGAAGGACGTGAACTCATTTTTCTCGACGGTGCATGCGGCCGAGAACCGGTTTCTCGGACTGGCCAACCTTCAGCGCAAGCCAGAGCCGGAAGGCGACCCGGCCACGGCGCATATCCCTCCGCAGTGGCGGCAGCCGTCTGGGCCACGGCAAGAACGGCGGAGTGAAGCGCCGGCCGCATCAGGGCCGGCACCGCAGGGGCAAGCCGCACCCGTCCAGGCGCCAAGTCCCGCGCCAAACTCGCCATTTGGAGAGCTACGCACGGCGACCAACCCAAAAACGGGCGAACGATTGATAGAAATGGGGGACCGTTGGGTGCCGTTTGATCGCGGCATGGACATCATCAATGCCCGCAAGTCGGGTGAGCGTCTGCGTGCCCGCAATGGCACCGACAATGATCTGAGGTAATTCGAATGGCCGCCTTGCCGCAAGGTTTTGTCATGGATGGCGAGCAGGGCTCCGCTCCCGAGCCAGCAGCCACTCAGCCCGGCAATCTGCCGGCCGGCTTCATTCTGGACAAGCCGAGAGCCGGCCGGCTAGAGAGTTTCGGCCGTGGCACTGTCGAGGGTGCCACCTTTGGTTTCGACAGCAAGTTCGGCAAGGACTGGCACGACGCGCGCGAGGCCTCCAAGAAGGAAAACCCCTGGACGCATTTTGCTGGCGAGGTCGTCGGTTCGGCGGCCCCAATCGCAGCAACCGGCGGCGCGGCGGCCTTGCCTGGGGCCGCTGGCCGGGTCGGTGCCGCCGTCGGGCGTGCGCTCTTGCCGATTGGAGCGACCGGCTATGGCACGGCCATGCGGCAGGGCGTGCGCGTCGGCGCCACGCTTGGCGGCCTCTCGGGAGCGGGGCACGCCGATGTTCAGGATGACGATACGACGGCGCAAGCCGTCGGCAAGCGCCTGGCTGGTGCGGGACAAGGCGCGCTGATCGGCGGCGTCGTTGGTGGTCCCGTTGGCGGCGTGGCTCATGCCATTGGCAATGGTGTCTCGGGGGCCTTCAACGGGGCCGCCCAACGTCTTCAGGCGCTCCCGGAGGAAGTCGCGCAGTTCAACCGTGGCGCGGTTCAACGCGTGGCGCGCGCGGCCGGCGCCGACGGCGCCCATACTGGCAATATCAGAGGGCATCCCGAGCATATCATTAGCGATCTCGGTCCAAATTTGCGCGACCAGATCAGCGCGCTCGCCAATCAGCCCGGCGAGAACAACGCCATTATCGTGCGCGCCTTGAACAACCGTCGAGAGGGCGCCGCTGATCGTCTGACATACGATACCGACATGGCGTTGGGGCCGCCGATGACTCTGGCGCGTCAGGAAGCGATGATCGATGGCCGTAATGCACTGGCCCGGCCGCACTATGAGGCGTTCTATAATTCTGAAGTGCCGATGACGCCGCCGCTCGCGGCAACTCTGCAACGGGCCGATGCCGCCGGAGCCTTTGAGGCCGCTCACCGCCTGACATCGGCGTCGCGGCCACCACGCTCGGAAGCCGAGTTCTACGATTACGTCAAGCGCGGTATTGACGACATGGCAACGCGAGCACGCAACGCCGGTTCGGCCAACGAACACCGCATCTACAGCCAGCTCGCGGCCGATCTGCGCAACGCTGTCGATGAGTCCCTGTCACCCGGCGCGCCGCATATGAGCCCGTGGGCGCAGGCGCGGCGCTTCGCCGGAGAAGCATCCCGGTTCGAGGATGCCGTCGAAGCCGGTCACAAGACCTTCTCGCGCGGCACGCATCCCGAGCAGTTCCGGGCCGACTTGGCCGATATGTCTGGCATTGAACGGCTGGGGACGATCGTCGGTGCTCGCAACCAGCTTCGCGACACCATCGGCCATGCCGCCAACGCTGCCCGCCAGAACGGCGATATCAAAACCCTCCAGCAACTCGGGTCGCCATATGCCCGTGACAAGCTAGAGCAGATCGCGCTATCGCCACAGCGTGCGCGTGACCTGACGCAGCGGCTCGACTCCGAGGCGCGCTACGCCGACACCTACTATCAGACGCTCTTGAGTGCCAGGACAGCGTCCCGGCTGGCGGCGCAAGAGGAGTTCCCGAACGCAGCTTCCGCCGCGCGGTCGCCGGACTTGACCCATGTCACGGCGACCGGATTGGCCGTGCATGCCTTGCGCCGCATCGCCGATACGCTGCGGTCGGGCGCGTTGTCGGAGGAGCAGATCGCGATCAGTCGGGACGCCGCTCGGATGCTGGTCGCACAGGGAGCCGACAGGGACCGTATTCTGCGGGGTCTGGCGAACTACATGCAGCAGCAGAATGTGACGGCCCAGCAGCGTGCGGCCGCCGCTCGAATCGCCGAGGGTCTTGTCTCGGCGGCTCCGGCATCGGTCGTCCCAGAAGTGCTTTCAGGACCACGCCAGCAGCCTGGATGGGGTGGGAGAGAGCGTAGCGCCCGCTGATGGTCTTCGGTGTCATGTCGCGCAGGAAGTTCTCGCGATCAATGAGCAGGGCGATGATGGGGAAGGCAACCCAGACGCCGGCGACCAGGTAGACGATATCGAGGAAGTCACGAGTTTGCGAGAACAGGACGCGAAGGACCGTACAAACGGCCGCCATGACGACGAGGGTGATGACGGCGACCATGAAATATCTCGGGCGGAAGGCTCGTGTGACTGAACCACATCAGAGGACTCCTGTCCATGCGCGACGATGAGCGAACAGAGACGATCAAGGCGCGACGCGCCGAGGCTGCCAAACCGGATTTCCGGTCGCACGTGATAGAGTATCTGCGCACGTATCACGGGGACGACGACAAGTCGCGAAGGGGGAATCCCAGGTCAGAGATGGAGCGGTCACCGAAAGTGGCCGCATCCGGCGCCAACCTGTTCGCGAAGTTCGGCGGCGCGCGGAAGGCGACACCGGCGGCACAAGAAGAGCAGGCTGCCGACGACGGCCGTCACCACTCCCATCGCCAGAACCGGCACCAGAGCCGGGGGCATTTCCAGTCCGGCTTCAAGGGTTGAACCATGGCTGACTACAACGGGTTCACGAAGATCGCGCAGGACATGCGCGGCAATAACTACTTGCCAGCCGACATCAAGCGCTTGATGGGAGTTCCAGGAACGACGGTTGATTCTTTCGGTAAGAAAGATATTCTGGAGCACATGATCGGTGGCTTCCAGCCCCTGCCTGGAGTGAAGGCATCCGACTACCATGTGCCCCAGGAGTTGAGCCGTGCGCCTGAAACAGTCCTTCCTTCGTCGGCGTGGTGGCGGGATCGCGGTATCGATGATCCTAATTGGCATGATCGCATGGGGACTCTCCAAGCCGGCGCTCTGGGCGGGCTCAATGGACTGGCGTTTGGAGTTCCCGGCAAGCTCTATGATCGACCGGGCGCTGAAGCTGCTGCCGAAAAACTAGACGGCAGCCGGATGCCGGAACTCGGCGGACTTATCCGCACCGGCATCCGCGCCAAAGAAGTCATGGGCCGTCACGGCTACGCCTCGATGGCGGGAGAGGTCGCGGGAACCATCGGCAATCCCGCCAATAGTGTCTATCGCGCGGCGGGTGACGCTCTCGCCAAGCGCGAGTTTGGAACGGCTGCCCAAGCGGGCGCCGATGCGCTGTCCTACGCTGGCGTCAATATGGCGACCGACACCCTTGGTCATGGTGGCATTAAAAATGTAATGTCAAATGGCGAATTGGGCTCGATTGCCGCTCTGCGCTATTTCATGCCGAAGGTTGATCCAAACTTATTGCAGCGAGCGTGGGCCGGAGCCAAATCGGGCGTGGCTGGAGGCATGACAGCCGCCGTGCTGCCTGGAGCGGACGATTTTGACTATGTTCACGCTGCCATCTTGCCAATTGCGATGGCTACGCACGGGGCTGGGCTGCGCGCCAAAGGCGCTATATCTCCACAAAACCGGACTGACGCGAGCGAATTGGTCAGTAAACGATTTGGCAACTGGGACGATTTGGGGATGGCAGGCGTTGGAACTGGGTTTGCCGTGCGGGGCGCCGATGAGGTGCGAAAGCTCATGTACCCAGACGAATTCAACCCTTACGCGGACAGTATTGATGCTGAACGGGAAGCGGCACGGCTGCGTCAGAACAAGGAAATGTACTGATGGCTGAATACAACGGGTTCGCACCGCTCGACGACGAAGACCCGCGCCGCAAGGTGCCGCCGTCGCTCGCGCACCTGTACGGCATGAACTACGTCTCGCCAGCCGGCCAGGACGCGCGCGAGATCGTCAGCACCGATCCGCGCAGGATGCAGACGCTGGCACAACCCAAGCCGCTGCTGCCCTACAACGACGCGGCCAAGGCTGGTGGCCTCGGTGGCTTCGTTGATTGGGCCAAGGGCCTGAGCGCGCCGGCCGGGAACAATAACACCGGCATCGCCGGGGCCATGCTCGGGCGCGTGGGCCGCGATATGCAATTGGCGACGGGCGCAAGCACTAACCCGCTCGATGCCGATGGCCGGCGCGTGAACACACCGCTGATGTCGGCTGCGGCGCATACCATCGGCAACCTGACGCCGCCCAAGATGATCGAGGCGGTCACGGATACGGCCGGCGGGCTGATGGACCGTTCCAAGGCGTTCGCAGCCGGCATCGTCCCGCCGCAGACCGACAACATGGCGGGGCCGCTCGGGTTGATGACGGCCGCCATGGCGCCGATCGCGGCGGCGGGAGCTGGAGCGTTGACGGGGCAGGCTGCGATCGAGAGCAATGCGGCTGGAGTTTTCGGCGGGCGGCTGGCCAAGACAGCGGACCATGCGAAACGAGCGCAAGCAGAGGATATGACGAGGGTTGGCCTATCACGCGATCAGGTCTGGCGTGACACGGGTTGGTTTCAGCATCCGCCTAAGAATGGTCAATGGTGGCATGAGATTCCCGACGGCGATTGGAATGTCCGAACACCACATGACGTCACCACGGGGACAGTGAAAGATTTCATAGACCTCGGGAGGACTGGTGACGCCTATCCAGGTCTCTATGATCTACCTATGAAAACAGGCTTGTCTGCGGATAAGACGACCTGGAGGGGCGCTTATCTCCCCTCTGAAGTGACAGCTATCGCAGGGCACCCTGAGCAAGTACGGTCAGCGAGCCTGCACGAAATTGGCGGCCACGGTGTTCAATCCGCTGAAGGCGTTGCGCCGGGGACAAATCCCCTTCGCGAATGGGTTAAGCGGCCATGGATCGGCCGTGAAGGAGCGCAACAGCGCTATATGGATCACCCGAGCGAGCAATTATCGCGCGCGATCGAAGCACGTGCAATGATGCCGGATGGGCAACGTAAGGCGCGCCCACCCTGGCTTGACTTCAACGAGCTGCCGCCATACGCGAAGGGAGGCGCGAATACACCTATCGTAGCATCTGAGCGGCCAGCCCAACCGGCATCGTCCAAGGCTGTGGAAGTTTCCCCGGCTGGCATCGAGGTCATGCCAGAACGAAAAGCCTTGGACGAATACCTATCCAGCCTTGGGCTAAATAAGCCAGCGGCAGATAACTTCATTGAAGGCTTGAAGGGAAAAAGAAATCTCCCGAACGAAGCCGATGCCAAAAGCGTTGATGGTGTGCTTTCTTCAATTCGCGATATGATGGGAAGAGAGAGCGATGTATTGGATGGTTACATCAGCAAAGCACAGAGGTTAAATCACAACGGTGGCCCTCCGATCGCCAACTGGGAGACGCAACACGGACCCATGTTCTACTCCAACTCCGACCGCGCCGCGCTGCCGGGGACCGTCGTGCAGGGAACGCACGACCCTGCGCGAGTCCCTGTCTATCGTGGGCAATTAAATGATTTCCCCACCATGCGCGACAATCCTTACTGGACCAATGATCCTGCGGTCGCCAGTTCATTTGCGAATGGCATGGAACAGTACAAAGTCCCAGGGAAAGTGCAGATTGAAGGCGGCAAGACGGAGTTTTATCAACGCGATGGTATAAAGGGGCTTTTGGACAAGATTACAGGAAAACAGCATTCGCGAAATGTGCCATGGGAGGTAGACGGCCATCACTCGCACATGCGTCGAATAACAGACGGGGCTCTCGTCTACCCCGGAGTCATGGACACAACCGGCTTCGAGCATATTCACTGGCCAAAGGCTGGTGAAGAGGTTAATCCATCTGGCTCAATGCGGTGGGATTGGGACATGACGAAAGCAGTTGATGAGGCGCAGGCGCGGGGCTCGCCTGGGATAGCCTTTCACAATGTTATCGAAGATCGCCATCCCAACGTGCATACTCAGTATGTTCCGGTCAAGCGCGGCACGGTTACATCTTCGATTACCGGAGAAACATTGTATTCCAACTCCGGCCGCGCCGCGCTGCCAGGAACTGTCGTGCAGGGTTATCGCGGATACAACCAAGATCATGGCATTGGCCCTCATCCTGAAAAGAAGGCACAGGCTGTGTGGGGAACAACCAACGAAAATCTTGCAAAAGAAACTGCATCACACAAATCTCCTGGAATTGTTTCGGATGTATCGTTTCGGTTTGAAAATCCTTACATTATGGATGGGAAAGGCGGGCTCGCGGGCGATCTTGAAAATGGGATGATAGGACACATAGATGATTTAGCTGTGTCAAAGAAAAATGCTGGCCACGATGGCCTCATCGTAAAAAATGTTGTCGATGGCGACCATTTTGGAAACCACATAGCCGCCCTCCAGCGCGGTACGGTCTTCGACCCGGCGACTGGTAAGCTACTGTGGTCCAACCCGAAGGAAGCAGCCCTTCCCGGCATCGCAGCGAACCACGGTGGTCATCGCGCATCAGAGTCAGA
>JAYUAJ010000130.1:0-5330 GCA_043741375.1 Hyphomicrobiaceae bacterium
CGCCTCCTTGGTGGTTTTGGCGAGCAGTTCCTCAGTACGCTTGCGTTCCGAGATATCGATGATGACGCCGATCCATCCCACGACGACGCCGACTTCATCATGATAGGGTGACGATCTCTCGAGCACCCAGCGCCACTCCCCGCTGCGGTGCCACAATCGATACTTACGGCTGCATGATATGTAGGCAGGCAGTTCAGCGTGGTGAGTGCGGGAAATGTCAAGTATCGAAAATCCCGATTTGCGGGTCCGGGACCCGGTTGCTCGCGCTTTGGGCGATGCGATGCGCGATGCCCTGCCGATCGATCTATCCGAAAGCCTGCCGGCTGAAGGGATGGAGTTGCTCGCCCAAATCGAGGCGGCGACGGCGCCGAGGCCGATCGTCGGAACAAATTAGATCGCTCTAGCAGCAGAGTGGTCACGCGCAGCAGCACGGACTTCAGGCGGCGCTCGGCAGGCCAGGTGCGCGCTCGAACTGGGCCTTCAGCGAGTGAAACGTCAGCGCAGAATCAGTCATTTCTATTTGTTAGAATTTCAATGGGGACAGGCAGCCCCGCTGCGGTCTGCCTGCCTCCACGCGTCCCGGCACGAACGGTCGTCAGTTGTGCTTGGACGAAACGGTTGTCAACTGATCAATCTCGTTGATCAATTGCTCCAACAAACTCGGCGACTTGTTGGTCGAACGTCGCACGGAAGACCGCGCTTTGACAGGCGTCGGGGCCACGAACGCCATTTCGCCGGGCGTGGGCAACACTTGCGACGTAGCTGCCGACGCCGCGCGGAAAACTTTGGTCTTAAAGCGCCCCTTGCGCACTAGCTGTTTTGCGCCCTGAGCGTTCGCCAGCCACGGTAGGACCTCTTTGGTGCCAGCTGCCTTGGCGGCACCCTTCTGCCACGGCAGGATTTCGGGCGTTGCGGCTGAGGACTGCCCCCCCAGCGCCATAAGTCCGGCTGCAAGGCCATCGGTGCCGGCAGGTTGGGCGTGTACGATCCGCGTGCGGATGCGATGCCGCACGGATGCAATCTTGATCGCCGGCACCACGGACGAAACCCCCAGTGCGACGTTCAGGTCTGGTGTCGTGGCGGACGGATCGCTGGAGCTGTTGGTTGGCGGTGTGGCATTGGCATCCAGGTGGCCGATCGTATTGGCAACCGTGCTTTCGCTCGACTTCAGCATCGCCAGCACCGTGTCACGCGGGCTCGGGTTCTTGTCGGCGGTCGACGGCGCCACCGCCGCGATTGCTGCCGATGTCGCCGGCGCTGGGCTGAGGGGCCGCTCTTTTGTCTTTTCGATCACCGGTTCGACAACTGCAGTCGCGGTGATGGCTGTTACAGGCGCGGGAAGGCCGGGAGCCGGGAAGGCCTCAGCGTCGGCCACCGCATTTGCCTTCAGCGGTGCCAAATCGGGATCGGTATCGGCAATTGCGATTTCGACCGGCTTATCGATTGGCTTGCTGCTGGCGACCTGCTGGGCAGCTGCAGATTTGTTCGGTGCGAACACGGACGCAACCGCCGCCTCGATCGGTCCGGTGATACCGGGGGCGCTGTCGGTGATGACGGCATAGGCCGAAACCCAGATCAGACCTGTCAAGACCGCGCTGGAGAGGCTGACCACCAGTATCTGCGCCCCCTTGGACGGGTGGCGCGAACCGCGGGTGAGCTTTGCAGCGTCGCTGCGGATGCCACGGGCGACCAGGGAGGGCCTGATGACATCGCGCAGGCCGCGCGTGGGAACCTGATAGCTGCGCTGGCGATTGGCGCCAAGGGGCGGCTGGTCGGTCTGGCGGGCGTCGAAACGCGTCGCCGGAGTTTCGACCTCGATACCGGCCAATCGATCAATCAGCTTACGCCGCCAGGCGGCGTCGACTTCGCGGGACGACAAAGCGCCCTTGGCTTTACTGTGACGCAACACAAACCCCACTTCTCTGCTTGCGTTCAGCTCCCGGTCTGATGCGGAACCGAACAATCCCCTTGCGTCCGCCCTGCGGTCTGGTCCCAGAACCGGATTGCCATCCCAAGAGCTTGCCCTTGGATGTCAGCTCGGTTCGCAGCTGAACTCCGTTCCGCGTGGTGGCGCGCTTCGGTAAGGCGTTCTACTCACAATGTATTCAAATGTGGCTGAAAAGAGACAATTACGATGTTATTATCCAGCTGCAGCAGGAGAAATCAACAGATATATCGGTTGCATCGTATAAATAATACAACTTAAGATTGTTTAATGCCACATAATCTTTGGAATGAGCAATAAGATTTTGCGAGATGCTGCGCAGTAATTGTTATCCACAGATTTATTTCTAAAATAATACTGACGATTATTGAGAACTCCAACGATGAATATTGGCGGCCAAGACAGGCTCTCGGGCTCATCCTGAACCGGTTTGGGGGGCGGGACACCGCGACGTCGATGTCGCGAGACCGTCATAAACTCTTGGTTTCCGCCGCTTGTCGCTGCCAGACGTCGCCGCAGCCGACTGGGCTCCGCCCCCACGGCGCGCAATTGCAGCTGCATCTCAAGGTGGAAGTAGTGCGGCGCAAAATGCAACATCAATCGGCCCGGGAGCCCGCGACTTCTCCACAGACGACAAATGAGACGGCGCAGCAGCGCCACCCTCCTTGCCGGATCGCGTTCCTGCGGGTGGCCTGTAGGATCGGCTCTGGGCGATGCAGCCGAGACAACAATGGGGTTTTATGCTGGGAACTTCGGGTTTATAGCAACCAAGGGACTTCGACCGTTGGCCGATGTCGTTCGATGTGAATGCAATTGCACGCAGTTCGGGGTAAGCTCCTCGTCATGACCGAGACCATTTCCCAGAGCACCGTCCAGGCCTGGACCAATTTGGTGCGTGCCGAGCAGTTCGTGTTCGCCCGCGTCGAAGAGGACCTGAAAAAGGCCGGGTTCCCGCCCCTCGAGTGGTATGACGTGCTCTATGAGCTCGACCGCGAGCCGGCTGGTGTGCTGCCGCAGGCCGAGGTCCAGGGCCGGATCATGCTTGCGCAATACAACCTGTGCCGGCTGGTGGACCGCCTGAGCCGCGAAGATCTGGTGCGCCGCCAGCCCTCGCCCGAAGACGGCCGCAGCAATCTCCTGGTGATCACAGATAAGGGCCGCGAGCTGCGCAAACGCATGTGGCCGGTCTATTCGGACGCTATCGAGGCGCATCTGGGCTCGCATTTTTCGGCCGGCGAGGCAGAGAGGCTTGCGCAATTGCTTGGCAAGCTGCAAACCGTGACGGTACGGGAACGGGGCTGAGGCCCGTCAAAAGGCATTGCAACAGGGAAGATCCGCCATGACCGAGCGCGGCAACGTAATGGCTGGCAAGCGCGGCCTGATCATGGGCGTGGCCAACAATCGCTCCATCGCCTGGGGCATCACCAAAGCTTGCGCCGACCAGGGCGCCGAGGTTGCGCTGACCTATCAAGGCGATGCCTTGAAAAAGCGCGTTGAACCCCTGGCGGCGGAAGTCGGCTGCACCACCGTGCTACCTTGTGATGTTTCCGACACCGCCAGCATGGACGCTGTGTTCGCTGCGCTGAAGGAAAAGTGGGGCAAGCTCGACTTCCTGGTGCACGCCATCGCCTTTTCCGACAAGGCTGAGCTGGACGGGCGTTACGTCGATACGACGGAGAAGAACTTCGTTCAGACCATGCTGATCAGCTGCTATTCGTTCACCGCGCTGGCGCAGCGGGCCGAAAAGCTCATGGCGGCGGGTGGCTCGATGCTGACGCTCACCTACTACGGCGCCGAGAAGGTGATGCCGCACTACAACGTGATGGGCGTGGCCAAGGCCGGGTTGGAAGCCTCGGTGCGCTATCTGGCGGCTGACCTCGGCAAGCAGAACATCCGCGTCAACGCGATTTCGGCCGGACCGATCAAGACCCTGGCGGCGTCGGGGATTGCGGATTTCCGCTACATCTTGAAGTGGAACGAATACAATTCGGCCCTGCGCCGCACAGTGACCATCGAGGAAGTGGGCGCATCGGGGATGTACCTTTTATCCGATCTGTCACGCGGGGTAACCGGGGAAGTACACCATGTCGATGCCGGTTATCACGTCCAGGGCATGAAGAACGAAGAAGCCCCCGACATTTCAGTCGTTAAGGACGGGGCATAACCATCCCATCATGGCCGGTGAACCGTACGATTTTCTGGTCATCATCCCAACCTATCGAAGACCAAAATTCCTGCTTGAAGCGATCGAGAGTTCGCTGTCCCAGCAGGGCGCGTCGAAGGTTGTGATCGTCGTCGACGATTGTCCCGACGGTTCGGCCGAGGCCACTGTCGCGGGCATCGGCAACCGCGCTGCCATCTACCTTAGAAATCCCAACCGGTCGCGCGGCGGGCCGGCGCCTGTCCGCAACGCCGGGTTTCGCCGCGCACAGGAGCTGGGCATCGCGGCTGCCTATGTCCATTTCCTTGACGACGACGATCAGACGCCGCCAGGTTACTACGCGGATGCCAAGGCAGCCTTTGCGGCGCACCCGCAGCGTGGCGTCGTGTTCGGCACCCTAAACGCCTTCTCGCACCTATCGGACGATCCCGAAAAACGGGCGCGGCAAGAGGCCCATTTGCGGGCCGAACAGGCCAATTTTCTGCAGCTTGCGCGCACCGTCCGCATCTACCGGGCGCTGGGCGAAGGGCTGGGCCTGCCGGCGCTCACGCAATGGCTCTTTGCCGAGCATGCCCTCTACGGCCATCCGCTGTTTTTTTGCGGTTGCAGCCTGATCCGTCACGAGCTGGTCGGCATCCTCGGTGGCTTTCCCGAGGACATCCGCTTGACTGAGGATCTGCGCTTCTTTGGCGAGGCTGTACGCCGGTTCGGCGCCCACTTCATCGACCGGACAGCCGTCAACTACCGCATGAGCGATCGTTCCCTAACGAGATCGCAGGATATCCCCTTAGTCGACCGCGAGGCCGAGATCGCAGAGGTGACGGCGACGCTGCGCCAATGGCAGAGCGAGTTGAAGGATCGACTAGGCACGGCCAAGTTCTATCCGGCCAAAGCCGCCTACCGTGCCCTCATCCGCCCGCTGGTCGAGCGCGTGATCCTGCCGTTGCAGGACGTCATGGGGTCTCCCACTTCCCGCTGGTCTCGCTCCTGAAGAACGCATCGATGATCTTCATGTTCTGGATCGCGCTCTCGACGTCGCCCACCAGCGGCTCCACCCCCCGGATTGCGCGGCCAAAAGCCTCGGCTTGCAGCATGTATTGATCGAGCACCGGAAAGTTGATGGTTTCTTCTGCTTTGCCGGCCTGGTGCAGTCGGCAGACCGTGGGCGTATCGGGCGGGGCGTTGAAGGGGATGTCGATCTCGAAGCGGCCGCTGGTCCCAACG
>JAYUAJ010000131.1:0-5329 GCA_043741375.1 Hyphomicrobiaceae bacterium
CTGAAAAAGCCCGCGCTTGGCACTGAATTGGGCAAATAACGGTAACCGGTCGGTTTGTGCGTCCGTGGAGTTTCCCAATTATGGCACCGAGTTGCCGGCCACTCACCGGAGCATAGGACGCAAACGCTGGCACCGCCGGAACGCCGCAGAAATGACTGGACTTCTCGCTGCCAGGAAGCGTGCATGCCGACACCGGAACGCGGGTTATCGCGCCTATCCGGGAGCCTTAGCCCCGGCCTGCATGGCCCACGGGGCTCGCGGTGGTGACGGGCCATGGTGACCTGTCGAACACCGGAGGCTCCCATGAGCAAGACCCAGACCCAGCACCAAATCCCCACATCGACCACACGTGCGAAAGCACGGGCCACCAAGCCTGTCACGCCGGTTATCACTCCCACGGCGCCGGCCCGGCCGCGGCGGAGCGAACGCGCCATAGACACAGTCAAGACCAAGCCGTCCCGCAGTAACCCGCCGGCCGCCACACCACGCCCCACCAGCAAGCAGGCGACGATCGCGGCGATGCTGCGGCAAAGGAACGGTACAACAATCACCGAATTGATGGCGGCCACGGGCTGGCAGTCCCACAGCATCCGCGCCGCGCTCACCGGCTTGCGCAAGTCCGGTCACCAGATCCAGCGGCAGCGCGATCAATCCGGTGCAACGCGTTACCGTGGCGCCGCCGCCTGACATGGACGATTTATGCGAAGAACTGGCGCGGCTGGCAGCGATGCCGGCCGCGCTGCTGCGGATAGAATGGCGGAAACTGTTCCGCACGGAGGTCCCTGCCGACTTCAGCCGTGATCTCACATTGCGTGCCATCGCGTATCGGCTGCAGGAGCAGGGCGGCGGCGGTCTCGCACCCAGCCACGTCAGGCTCCTTGATCGTCTGGCCCAAGGCGGCGGTGATGATGCGGCCCGTCAGTTGAAAGTGGGCACGATGCTGGTGCGAGAATATCAAGGAGAACGGCACGAGGTCGTGGTGTTGCCGGACGGCTTTCATTGGCACGGCACCACCTATGCCGGCCTGTCCACCATCGCCCGAGCGATCACCGGCACGACGTGGAATGGCCCTCGCTTCTTCGGTCTGCGCGGCAAACAGGGCGCCAAGACGTTGAAGCAGGAGGTGCCCACCGCAGAAGTATCACCGAAGCCATCTCGGCGTGGTCGGCGCAGCAGCGTCCTGGCCAGTTCAGGAAGCGGCGCGACAGAACAAAGTCCGGCCCAACCGCCATCTGCGGAACCGCTCCCATGAAGCCGCCAACGCCGCCCAAGCTGCTGCGCTGCGCGATCTACACGCGCAAATCGACCGAGCATAATCTCGACCTCGCCTTCAACTCCCTCGACGCCCAGCGCGAAGCCTGCGAGGCCTACATCAAAAGTCAGGCCCATGAGGGCTGGCGTCTCGTAGCAGGCCGCTACGACGATGGCGGCCTGTCCGGTGCCTCGCTGGACCGCCCTGCCCTCCAGCAGTTGCTCATCGCCATCCGCGCCGGCCAGGTCGATATCATCGTCGTCTATAAGTTGGACCGCCTGACCCGGTCACTCGCCGACTTTGCCAAGCTCGTAGAAAGGCGCTGTCAGAGTAACTATTCCGGTTTGCGGATCCGCTCAGACGCGGTGGCCGCGGGCTCGCCTCAGGCCGCGAGCAACTGCCACGCAGCCATGGCAGCCGAGCGGTTGCGCTTGTAAGTTTGGCGGCTGGTCACGTGGCGTTGCAGGTTAAAGTGATTGTAGACGCTGCCGTGTACGGCAGCGAATTTCTGTAGGGTCTGCATCCGGCGAAAGCGGAGTATCGCCCGCTCCCGTCGTCGGAATGGCTGGTGCGAATTCTCCGCCCGGTTGTTGACCCGACGACCCTGGCAGACGTGGCGGTGGGCATTGCCCGTCTCCCGCATGGCGGCGCCATACGAGGCAAGCCGATCGGTCACGACCTCCACCGGCCGACCATAGCGTTTCATCAGTTTCTTGAGGAATTTCAACGCGGCACGGCGATCCCGACGCTTGGTAGCCACCGCCTCCAGCACCTCGCCTTCATGATCCACAGCGCGCCAGAGATAGTGGGTGACGCCGTTGATTTTCACAAAGACCTCGTCGAGGTGCCAGCGCCATTCGGGGCTGCCCCGGCGCAGCTGTACCCGCCGTTTCCGGATCTCGGCGGCGAACAGCGGGCCAAAGCGGTTCCACCACAGCCGCACGGTTTCGTGGCAAATATCGACGCCGCGCTCGGCCAGAAGGTCCTCGACATTGCGCAGGGACAGTGGATAGCGCACGTACAGCATCACCGCCAAGCGGATCACCTCTGGTGTGTAAATTCGCGTTGAATAATGACCCCCTGAGGGGTGGTTTTCGCATGCAATCGTGACCCCCCTGGCATGATGTCAGTGTCCCTTTCTTTGGCCGTTTGTTGGCCTGGAGGGGCGGTGGGGGATGATTGGCGTGGAGCTGATTGGCAGGATCCGTCGCGCCTATTTTGAGCAGCATCTGCCGATCAAGGAGATCGTGCGGACGCTGGCGGTGTCGCGGGCGACGGTGCGCAAGGTGATCCGCAGCGGCAAGACCGAGTTTCGATATGAACGGGGCGCGCAGCCGGCACCAAAGCTCGGGGCATGGGTCACGGTCCTGAGCGAGATCCTGGAGCGGGAGGCCAAGTTGCCGCGGCGGGAGCGGCGCTCGACGCAGCGTCTGTTCGAGCAGTTGCGCGGCCGTGGCTATGATGGTGCGCACGACAGCGTGCACCGGTTCGCGAAGGCGTGGCGCGCCGAGCGGGCGCGGGTTCCGGCGCGGGCGTTTGTGCCGCTGAGCTTTGCGCCTGGCGAGGCGTATCAGTTCGACTGGAGCCACGAGACGATCACGCTGCAGGGCCTGCCGCTGACGGTCAAGGCAGCGCACATGAAGCTGTCGTATAGCCGCATGCCGTTTGTGCGCGCCTACTTCCGCGAGACCCAGGAGCTGGTGTTCGACGCCCATGACAAGGCGTTCGCCTTCTATGGCGGAGCCTGCCGGCGGGGCATCTACGACAACATGAAGACTGCGGTGGAGGCGATCTTCGTCGGCCGGGCGCGCCAGTATAACCGACGCTTCCTGCAGATGTGCAGCCACCATCTGGTCGAGCCGGTGGCATGCACCCCTGCTGCCGGCTGGGAGAAGGGACAGGTTGAGAACCAGGTTGGCAACCTGCGCGACCAGTTCTTCCGGCCCCAGCCGCGGGTGAAGAGCCTGATCGAGTTGAATGCCTGGTTGGAAGATCGCTCCATCGCCTTCGCCAAGCGCACCCCGCATCCGGAGTTCAAGGATCGCACGATCTGGGAGGTCTTCCAGGAGGAACGGGCGAGCTTGATGGAGCTGCGCGGTCCGTTCGACGGCTTTGTCGAGAAGGCGGTGCGGGCCAGCACCACCTGCTTGATCACGGACGATCGCAACCGCTACAGCGTCGATGCGCGCGCGGCTGGGCGGATGGTGCTGGTGCGCACGCACGCCGAGCGCATCGTGGTGCTTCTGGGTGAAGAATTGGTGGCCGAGCATCCGCGCCAGTTCCGGCGCGACCAAATCATCTACAACCCTTGGCACTATCTGCCGATTCTGCTGCGCAAACCCGGTGCTTTGCGCAATGGCGCGCCGTTCAAGGACTGGGATTTACCGCCCGCCCTGGCTCAGGTCCGCGCCAAACTGCGCCAACATGCCGACGGTGATCGCCAATTCGTCAAAGTTCTGGGCGCGGTACTCGACCATGGCTTGGGCGCGGTCGAGGTCGCGTGCGCCGAAGCCCTGGCAGCCGGCATCGCCAGCGGCGATGTGATCCTGGCCGTGCTGGCGCGCCACAAACAGCCCGCGCCACCGCCCAGCATCATCACCCCCGATGCCCTGCGCCTGAAGATCGAACCCCTGGCCGATTGCGGCCGCTACGACAGCCTGAGGAACCTCGCCTGATGGAACGCCATGAGATCCTGGCTGCCATGACAGAACTGAAGCTGCATGGGATGCGCGCCAACTTCGACGAGATCGCCGGCAAGGGACTGACGCGGCGCGATGAGATATATCCTCTCATCGCCAGCCTGATCCGCGCCGAACGCACCCACCGACAAGCCCGCTCGATCAGCTATCGCATCGGCGGCGCCAAATTCCCAGTGATCAAGGACCTCGACAAATTCGTCTTTGCCGAGACGCCGGTCGATGAGGGCCAGCTTCGCGAGTTAGCCACCGGCACGTTCCTGGACGCCAAGCGTAACGCCATCTTTATCGGCGGCACCGGCACCGGCAAAACTCATCTCGCCATCGGCATCGCCGCCGCCGTCATCCGCACCCGGGCCAGGGGCCGGTTCTTCAATCTCGTCGATCTCGTCAATCAGCTCGAACAGGAGAAGGCCGCCGGTCGCTCAGGCCGCTTGTCGGAGAACTTGCTGCGCTATGATCTCATCGTCATCGACGAACTCGGCTATCTCCCGTTCAGCCAGCCCGGCGGCCAGTTGCTCTTCCATCTGATCAGCAAGCTCTACGAAAATACATCGCTGCTGATCACCACCAATCTCGCCTTCGCCGACTGGCCGCAGGTGTTCGGCGACGCCAATATGACGACCGCCATGCTCGACCGGCTGACGCACCACTGCGATATCGTCGAAACCGGCAACACGAGTTGGCGCTTCAAAAATCGCTCCTGAGCCAGATCCCCGTCAGGCGCGGCGATGTCGTGCTCGGCGCCCGCCGCGTGAGCGATAGATTTTTCCGCGCGCCGCCTCTGTCGCCCCTCCGGTCGGGCTACGCCCTTCCTCCGGCGCGACAGAGGCGGCGCATTCGCATGCTAATTGACGCGCGCTCAACCGCCCAGATTCATCACGCCATTAGGGGGTCGTTATTGGCCGCGAAAGGGGGTCGCGATTGCAGCAATTCTAAATAGCCCCCTCCCGTCATAAATCACATTGCGATTTGCGCGGCGATTTCGGGTGGCGGTTTGGATTTGATGAGGGTTTCCATGAGCGTGTCCCAGTCGGGAAAGACGAGATAGGCGGTTATCGTCGCGATGTGCTGGAAGAAGCGTTTTCGGGCGCGCTTGGCCTCGCGCGCTTGGGTCCAGGCGGCTTCGAGGCAATCGCAGATCGTGTGGAAGGCGAAGGCCAGCAGGTTCATGGCGGCGAAGGTTTTGGCGAGGTTTTGCTTGCCGTGGCCGAAGTTATGTTCGAGGTGGTAGCCGTTGTTTTTCAAGACGTTGAACGTCTCGTTCTCGACTTTCCAGCGGGCTCTGGCGCAGGCGGCGATCTCGGCGACGGTCTCTTTGGACACCGGTAGCGAGGTTACGTAGGCGTTTTCGTAGGTGGCCTTGCCCTTGGCGTCGAAA
>JAYUAJ010000132.1:0-5316 GCA_043741375.1 Hyphomicrobiaceae bacterium
GGTGAAGATCGAGGCACGTGGGTTGTATCGGCGACCGCCTGGATTATCGCGCCGGGGAGGCTGCAGTCGTTCAGTACGGCGGCCAAAGGGGCGTGCCCACCTACAATCACCACCTGCATAGGAGCGTGCAGCTCCAGAACGCCGGCGAGCAATCCGGTATGGCCTACCGCGCGCGCGGCGACGTCCGGGATGAAGGCGCGCAGGAGGGCCGCGGCGGTCTTGTGGTAGGTCGCGTCGCCCGTCAGGCCGTGCAGCTTTACCAGGTTGCCGACCATGGTGGCGTTGGCGTTTGGCGTCGCGTCGTCGTGGGCGGTTTCGAGACGCGCGATCACGTCGGCGGTGTCGTCGGCGGTCGTAGCGTAGCCGCCCCGCTGGGGGGCCCAGTAGTGCTGGTGCAGGGTTGCGGCCCAGGTCTGCGCTTGTTTGAGAAAAGCCGCGCCGCCGGTCACTTGATGAAGTGTCAAAGCTGCCGCGATCATGTTGGCGTAGTCCGCTGCCGTCCCGGGGCCGCGCAGTTGGTTCGCACGGTACGAGTGGCGCAGGCGGCCGTTCTCAATCATGCGGGTCGAAATGTAGGTGTACGCCGTGGCGGCCGCATCGATCCAATCCGGGCGTCCAAAGGTGCGGCCCGCTTCAGCCAGGGCGACAATGGTTAGCCCGTTCCAGTCGGCCAGCACCTTATCGTCCCAACCGGGCGGGATGCGCTTGGCGCGATGCTCGAACAGCCGTTTGCGCATGCCGGCCAGCCGCGCCTCGATCTTATCGTCCTCAAGCTCCAGCTTGGCGAGGCGATTTGGGTTGGAGGCGCCGTGTTCGAAGTTGCCCGCCTCGGTGATGTCGTAGAACCGGCCGACCAGGTCGCCGTCCACCTGGCCCAGCACCTCAAGCACCTCGGCCGGAGTCCAGACATAGAACTTGCCTTCGTGTCCCTCGCTGTCGGCATCGAAGGAGGATGCGAAGCCGCCTTCGGGCGTCCGCATCTCGCGCAGCAGCCAATCCACCGTCTCCTCAATCCGCACGGCGAACAGCGGCTCGTGTGTCTCCTTCCAGGCCTCCGTTAACAGTTGTAGGAGCAGCGCGTTGTCGTAGAGCATCTTCTCGAAATGCGGGATCAGCCAGCGCTCGTCGACCGAGTAGCGGGCGAACCCACCACCAAAGTGATCGTAGATGCCGCCCTGGCAGATGTTGCGCAGCGTGACGAGCACCGCCTCCCGGCACGGCGCGCTGTCGAAGCGAATGCCGGCCGACCATAGGAAATTGAAGACGCTGGATTGCGGGAATTTGGGCGCGCCAGTTAGTCCGCCCTGAACTGGATCGACAGAATTGGCCAGTTGCTCAGCCAGTTCCTTAACCGTCGAGATCTCTATCGCCGCATCTGGATGCGCGGCGGCGGGCCGCTCGGACAGATGCCGCTTGATGGCCATGACGTTGCCGACCACGCGGGCCGAGTCCTCGCGATGGATGCGGGAAATCTCGCGCAACACGCGGGTGAAGGACGGGCGGCCATAACGCTCTTCCTTGGGAAAGTAAGTGCCGCCCCAGAACGGCAGCGCGTCGGTGTTCAGGAACATGGTCAGTGGCCAGCCGCCCTGCTCGCCGAGCGCGTGCAGCGCCGTCATATATACGGCGTCGATATCGGGCCGCTCCTCGCGATCGACCTTGATGTTGACGAACAGCTCGTTCATGACGGCGGCCGTGGCCTCGTCCTCAAAACTTTCGTGCGCCATGACGTGGCACCAATGGCAAGCCGCATAGCCGATCGAGAGCAGTATCGGCCGTTTGCTGGATTTGGCTTCGGCCAGAGCGTCCGGCCCCCATGCCCACCAATGGACGGGGTTGTCCTTGTGCTGGAGCAGGTACGGGCTGGTTTCGGCGGCGAGACGGTTCTGAGTCATGGCGATGGTTTGCCATGGCGGAAATAGGCCCGCGAGTAAAAATGAGCGTTTCCGATACGATATTCGCACTTTCCAGCGCTCCGGGTATTTCCGGCGTGGCCGTGGTGCGGGTGTCGGGGAGCCGGATTGGTGAGGTTATCCGGTCGTTGCGGTTAGGCAGCCTGGTTCCCCGACGCGCCAAGCTCACAAGATTGATCGATCCGGCCAGCGGCGAACTCATCGATAGCGGCCTCGCGCTGCTCTTTCCCGCCCCGGCGAGCTTCACTGGCGAGGATGTATTGGAGTTGCATGTCCATGGCGGCCGCGCGGTAGTGGCTGCTGTTCTGGCCGCGCTCTCCAACTTGTCGCGACTGCGCCTGGCTGAGCCCGGAGAATTCACCCGCCGCGCCTTTCACAACGGCAAACTGGATTTGACCGAGGCCGAAGGGCTCGCGGCTTTGCTAACTGCCGAGACTGAAGCCCAGCGCCGTTCGGCTTTGCGGGTAGCCGGTGGAGAACTGCGAGATCTCTATGAGGGCTGGCGCGAAAAACTCATCGAAGCCATGGCCCTGATGGAAGCGGCTATCGATTTTTCCGATGAAGCCGATGTGGCGGCGGACGCGTCGGCGCAAGCGGTACGGGACTTACAGTCGGCCATCGCCACCCACCTCAACGACAACCGCCGCGGCGAAATTTTACGCGATGGCCTCCGGGTTGTATTGGCGGGTCCGCCCAACGCCGGAAAGTCGAGCCTGCTGAACGCCCTCGCCCGGCGTGACGTGGCCATCGTCTCGCCCGAGCCGGGCACGACGCGGGACGTCATCGAAGCCCGGCTGGACCTTGGCGGCTATCCCGTCATCGTCAGCGATACGGCCGGCATCCGCGAGGCGCCCAGCGGGGCGATCGAGCAAGAGGGCATCCGGCGCACTTTTGCCAGTTCGCAGGATGCCGACATTGTGTTGTGGCTGATCGACAGCACCGACCCCGTCCCGAACCCACCCGCCGAGTTGGCCAGCGTTGGTCAACTGCTCTTGCGCGTCCGCAGCAAAGCCGACCTCGCCGGCCCGGCGACGGTGGCCGGCGCGCCAGCCATCAGCACCAAAACCGGAGCTGGGCTCGACGATCTGCTCGCCGCCCTCACGTCCCATGCCCGCGAACGCATCGGCGATGGCTCATTGGCCGCAATCATCACCGCGCGGCAGCGGGCGCTGTTGACCGAGACGACACGCGGCCTGGAGGCGTTTCTCGGTGGCAGCCCCGACGCCATCGAACTGCGAGCCGAAGACCTGCGCCAGGCGGCGCAGTCCCTGGGGCGGCTGACCGGCAGAGTCGATGTCGAGGACGTCCTCGATCGGGTGTTCAGCGCCTTCTGCATCGGCAAGTGACCGGCCCGTTTCACGTGAAACGGAAGACCATCCGATTCCAGCGGAAGACGCCGGAGGGTGCGGAGGGTCTGTTAACGGCTATTTAACCAATCGACTCCGACCCTCCGCGAATCGGAGGATGAGCGGATTCGGGTCCGGAGGGTATTTCCGGCGCGAAACGGGGGGATTTTGGGGCAGGCGTCGGGGGTAGGATGGGGTCAGGCCGCGACAGTCCGACATCCCCCCCGTTGACCTTCACAGTCATCGCCCAGCCCTCCCCTTCCCTCTCCCCCGCCTCTTCGCGGGGCTGAGGGGCAGCCGGTTGCTCCGAACCTAGTGACACGGGTGCAGAGCGGCTGCCCCTCACCCGGCGCTGAGTCCTCGCCGCTAAGGCGGCTTGGGCGCCATCCTGTCCCCACGAATTGCCGGGGGAGAGGGAAAGTTACGTCGGCGCGCTTGGCGGCCAGAGTGCGCTTTCAATAATCAAACAGGCACGGCTCATACAACTCGACATTTCACGTGAAACCGGCCTTGCCCCCGAAGGCCGAATTGGGCACAAACGCCGCACGCCATACCCTCGCCGAAAGCCCGCCCGCCATGGTCTCAACGCCCAGCGCCAATTCCTATGACGTCATCGTCGTTGGCGGCGGCCATGCCGGCTGCGAGGCGGCGGCGGCATCGGCGCGGCTGGGCGCGCGCACGGCGCTGCTCACGCATCGGTTTTCGACAATTGGAGAAATGTCCTGCAACCCAGCCATAGGCGGCCTGGGCAAGGGCCACCTGGTGCGTGAGATCGATGCGCTCGACGGTCTGATGGGCCGCGTCGCCGATGCGGCGGGCATACAGTTCCGGTTACTGAACCGCTCGAAGGGCCCAGCCGTGCAAGGCCCGCGCGCCCAGGCTGATCGAAAGCTCTACCGGCAGGCCATGCAGGCCGCCATTCGCGCCACCGCCAACCTCGAGGTGGTCGAGGGTGGGGCCGAGGGCCTCACTATTGTCGACGGCCGCATCGCCGGCCTGCGCACTGGCGACGGGCGGGAGCTGACAGCGGCGGCCGTCGTTCTGACGACCGGCACCTTTCTCAATGGCCTGATCCATATCGGCGACCAGAAGACTCCCGCTGGCCGCGTGGGCGAAGCGCCGGCGTTGCGGCTGTCGGAGCGGCTGCTCGGGCTCGGCTTGGCGTTGGGCCGGCTCAAGACCGGCACTCCGGCAAGACTCGATGGCAGAACCATCGATTGGTCCGGCCTCGAGCGCCAGGAGGGCGACGACCCGCCTGTACCATTCTCATTTCTCACCGAGCGCATCACCACCCCGCAAGTCGCCTGCCACGTCACGCACACGACGGCAGCGGCGCATGCGGTGATCGAGGCCAATCTCGGCCGCTCGGCGATGTACTCGGGCCAGATCAGTGGCGTCGGCCCGCGCTATTGCCCGTCAATTGAAGACAAAATCGTCCGGTTCAAGGATCGCTCGTCGCACCAGATCTTTCTGGAACCCGAGGGGCTGGACGACGACACGATTTATCCCAACGGGCTGTCGACCAGCTTGCCCGAGGACGTGCAGCGACAGTTTTTGGCTCTGATCCCGGGGCTGGAGCGGGCCGTGGTCAAGCGGCCGGGCTATGCCATCGAGTACGACTATGTCGATCCACGCGAACTGCTGCCGACGCTGCAGGTGCGCAAGTTGAAGGGCCTCTACCTGGCCGGACAGATCAACGGCACGACGGGGTATGAGGAGGCGGCGGCCCAAGGCCTGGTCGCTGGGTTGAACGCAGCCTTGGCGGCGGGCGGCAGCGCCGAAGTCGTCATCAGCCGCGCCGACGGCTACCTTGGCGTTATGATCGACGACTTGGTCACGCGCGGCGTCAGCGAGCCCTATCGCATGTTCACCTCGCGGGCCGAGTACCGGCTGCGGCTGCGCGCCGACAATGCCGATCAGCGCTTGACGCCGATTGGCGAGGCGATCGGTTGCGTTGGTGCCCAGCGCTCGGCGGCATTCGCCACAAAGACCGCCGCCATGACTGAGGCGAGCCAACTTTTACAATCGCTTTCGCTGACCCCCGACGCGGCCGCCGC